>JBEBGK010000130.1:0-7758 GCA_040081515.1 Chthoniobacteraceae bacterium | reverse complement strand
GCAGACAGGAGTGTCTGCTTCACTCGACGTCCTCGCCACCGGCTTCCGCAATCCAAACGGCCTCGGCCTTTCGCCCGATGGCCGATTCATCACCACCAGCGTGCAGGAGGGAGACTGGACGCCGGCGACAGCCATCTGCCAGATCGAACTCGGCAAAAACGAAGGCGCGCATTTCGGCGCAGGCGGACCGAAGAACGGCCAGCCACCGGAGCCGCCGCTGCTCTACCTCCCGCGCGGCGAGGACAACAGCGCAAGCAGCCAGGCATTCATCTCCGGCGACCAATGGGCCTCGCTGAAAGGCGACGGCAATTTCATCCACCTGTCCTCCGGCAGCGGCAGCGTGTGGCTCGACATGCGGCAAAATGTGAACGGCCGCTGGCAGGCCGCGGCGACACGCATCAGCGGCAACTTCGATTCCGGCCCGCAATGTGCCCGGTTCCATCCGCGCGACGGCCATCTCTACGTGAACGGCATGCAGGGCTGGGGCAGCTACACGCCGAAGGACGGCTGCTTCCAGCGCGTGCGATTCACCGGAGGCGACACGCCCGTGCCCGTGGGCTTCGAGGCTCGCGAGAACGGCGTCCTCCTCCGATTCAACCAGGCCGTCGCCGGCACGGACGCCGCGGGCTTCTTCGCCCAGTGCTGGAACTACCGTTACAGCGCCGCGTACGGATCGCCGGAATACTCCGTGCGTTACGCCGATACGCCGGGCCACGATCCGCTCGAGGTCCGCAGCGTGCAGAGACTCGACAGCGGCAGGACGCTCTTCCTCGAAATCCCGCAGCTCATCCCCGCGAGCCAGATCCACCTCCGCGTGAGCACCGGCCACGATATCTTCCTCACGGCGCACGCCCTCGCCGGACCGTTCACCGAGTTCGCCGGCTACACGAAAATCGCGAAGACCAGCCACGCCGCGCAGGTCGGCCTCACCGCGCCCGCGCCATCGAAGCCCAACCGCTGGGCGACCGGTGAACGCGGCCGGGAGATCGTCATCGAGGCCGCGCTCGGCCTGCAGTATGTGCAGAAGCAGATTTCCGCGAGGGCCGGGGAAAAGCTCACCATCACCTTCCGGAACCCCGACGTCGTCCCGCACAACTGGCTCCTCGCCAAACCCGGCTCGCTGCAAAGGCTCGGCGAACAGTGCAACCTCATGATCACCGATCCGCAGGGCCTCGCGAAACACTACGTCCCCGAATCCGCCGACGTCCTCGCCTACACCGACATGGTGAACCCGAAGCAGGACTTCACGATCCACTTCACCGCTCCGGAAGAAAAAGGGGACTACCCGTACCTATGCACCTTTCCCGGTCACTGGATGGTGATGAACGGGAATCTGAAAATCGAATAGCCGGCGTTGTCATCGCAGCTCCCTGCCAGAGCGCGTTCCAGCCACGAGGCGGACCCGCATTTCCGGCGGCGCAATGGACGCCGGGCTTGCGAATGCCGCGCGAAGTTGCTACGCCTTCCAGCGTGAAAGCATTCTCCCCCATGCTTTGCGAAAATCTCCAGTCCGGCATGGACGTCTCCGGCTGGCTTGCCTCCGAGAAGTTCGACGGCTGTCGCGCGATCTGGACGGGAGCGGAGTTGCTCAACGGGAACGGCCAGCCCGTCCACGCGCCGGAGACCTTCACTTCCGATCTGCCCGACGGCGTCGCGCTCGACGGCGCGCTCTGGGCGGGCCGAGGAAAAATGCACCGCGTCCTGGCCTCGTTGCGCTCGGGCGAGTGGGATCCGTTGTGGCTGATGGTCTTCGATGCCCCGCTTGCCGGCGGCCCGTTCATCGAGCGGATCCGTTTTGCCGAGACCGCCGTCGCGCTTTCGCGCTCCGCGGTCGTCGTGCCGCATGTCCCGGTCGGCGGATACAGCCACGCACGCGAGATCGCCCGGCGCATCCGTCACGGCGGCGGCGAAGGCGTGGTCGTTCGCAATCCCGAGGGCATCTATCTTCCCGGCGAACGCAGCAAGGATGTGCTGAAGCTCCGATACGGCATCCTGAGCGAGGAAGCGACAGTCGAGAGCATCGAGTCCAGGGCCGTGGTCTGCCGGTGGAAACACACCGTGATCCGGCTCGGCTTGAATACCATCCGCCCGAGGGTCGGCGATCGGATCGCGTTCGATCACACCGGACTGACGGCCGAGGGCGAGCCGCGTTGCGCGGTGCTCCGCTCGGTCCGCTCCTGCGATTAAACCGCGGGCCGGCGAACTACGCCTTCGGCTTTCGCAGATTCCAGCCCCCGGTTTCCATGCGCTTTCGGCTCTCTGGACACTCCGCTTTTCGCGGAGCCTCACCGCCCGCCGATGCCCCCCGCCCCGGCGGTTGCTGAGGCCTCGAAACGCGTGCCGACGACAGATTCCAGTCGTGTCTCTTCGCCGGCTCCGACGGTTTCGGCGCACCGCTATTTCCGGAATGTTGATTCATACAGGGAAGCATTCAGCACACGCCATACCACCAGCTCCTCGATGAGGGCTTCAGACCGCTCCTCTGCTCCCGAAGTCCTCCAGATACTGCCCCACGATCGTTTTCAGCGGCGGTGGCACGGGCAGCCCGAGCGCAATCGCGCGGCTGCCGTCCACGGCCACCGGCCAGTTGTCCACGATTCCCTGGATGCGCGCATCGAACGCATCGACGATGGCGCCAATCCTCAAGCCCCTCTCGACAGCGACCTCCCCGAGAACCGACTCCGCATCCCGTGGCGTCACCCGGTGCGCCGGCAGGCCGATGGCGCGGTCGTCGCTGAGCCGCTCCGCCGGCGCCTCGTGCAGGGCGACCAGGGATTCGATCACCGTGCGGTAGCCCGTCATCGGGTGACACTGATCGCGCCGGACCGGGAGCAGGCAGGTCTCGCCCTTGAGCGGCTCCCGAAACATCCCGCTCGCCCAGCTCGACGCCGCCGCGTTCGGC
Source organism: Chthoniobacteraceae bacterium (assembly GCA_040081515.1). GTDB lineage: Bacteria > Verrucomicrobiota > Verrucomicrobiia > Chthoniobacterales > Chthoniobacteraceae > SXWH01. The sequence goes on along the minus strand of JBEBGK010000130.1, from coordinate 4,856 downwards.
TTGCCGGGGCGGATGATGACCGTGGGCAGCCGCGCCGAGCGGCCATCGAAATGCCCCTTGCGGGAATGATCGTTCACCATGAGTTCGCAAATGGCCTTCGTCATGCCGTAGGTGGTCTGCGGCGTGAGCTTCGTGCGGTCCGTGTTCGGATCCTCCATCGCCCCGCCGCCGAAGCACGCGATGCTGCTCGCAAAAATCACCCGCGGCCGCCCGGCGGCGGCCCGCGCAGCCTCGAAGACGTTCCGACCGCCGTCGAGGTTCACCCGCAGCGCATCGTCGAACCGCTCCTCGCACTCGCCGCTCACCATCGACGCCAGATGAAAGACGGCCGTCGCCGCATCCCGCCCCACGGCGGAGAAAACAACATCGCGATCGCTGATGTCACCCGCGACCTGCCTCACCCTCCGATCGATCGCCGGCCCGGGAAAGCGCGCATCCAGCAGGACGATCTCCGCAATCCGCTCCGGCGCCCCCGAGGGGCCGGTGAGCTCTCCGCGTTCGATGAGTTTCTGACAGAGCTGGGAGCCGAGAAAACCGCCTCCGCCGGTGATGATGACCTTCATGTGGAAATAGGCGGCGCATCCTGAGCGCAACGAGGAATCCCGCGAGCGAAAAGTCGTCCTGCACGAATGCGATCTTGAAAACGGGACATAGGGTGAATTGCAAATTGCTCGGCGCCATGTGAGATGCGTCCACGAAAATGGACAAGTCACTTTCAGGTTACAAAATCGGCTTCATCGGCCTCGGCAACATGGGCCGCCCCATGGCGCGGCATCTGCGCGAGGCCGGCGCGGAAGTGGTAGTCTGGAATCGCAGCGACGGCCCGGTGCAGGCGGCGGTGGCCATGGGCATGCGGCGCGCCGCATCACTCCCGGAACTCGCGCACGAGATCGGCGATGGCGTGATCTGCATCAACCTCACGACGACCGAAGTTGTGGAAAAGGTCGTCTTCGGCGACGGCGGTCTCGGCGGGGCACTCGGAAAGGGCGCACTGATCATCGACTTCGGCACCACGGGTGTGCCGGAGACGAAAGAGTTTGCCAAACGCGTCACCTGGGTGGATGCGCCCGTATCGGGCGGGCAGGTCGGCGCGGAGGCCGGCACCCTCACGATCATGGCCGGCGGCACTGAGGCCGCGTTCCGGCGCGCATTGCCGGTTCTCCAGACTGTCGGGAAAAATGTCACCCATCTTGGACCCGCCGGTTCCGGCCAGGTCACGAAACTTGCGAACCAGTTGATCGTCGCGCAGACCATCGACGCCGTCGCGCAGGCGCTGCGGCTCGCGGAACTCGCCGGCGTCGATCCCGCGCTTGTCCGCCAGGCGCTCCTCGGCGGCTTCGCCGAGAGCCGCATCCTCGCGCTCCACGGGGATCGCATGGTCCGGCGTGATTTCGCCCCGGGTGGAAGATCGGCGCTGCAGCTCAAGGACGTCCGCCTCATCTGCGAACTCGCCGATTCACTCGGCTTCGACTCCCCCACCCTGCGCAACTCCCGCGCGCAATGGGAAAAGCTCGTGCATGAGAAGGGCCTCGGCGATCTCGATCACTCGGGCCTCTTCCGCCTCTACGAGTGAGACCCGCACGCCGGTCCCTCCTCGAAAACATCCGGCGGGCTTGCTTCCTCCCGGAGCGGTCGCTAATCACGTGGTCATGAGCGATCAACCCGTCATAGCAGCGAAGGCACCGGCAAAAGTCACCCTCGAGGCAGGCAAGGATTACTGGTTCTGCACCTGCGGGAAGTCCGCCGGGCAACCGTTCTGCGATGGCTCGCACAAGGGCTCGTCGTTTGCCCCGAAGAAATTCACCGCGGAGAAATCCGGCGACGCGTGGCTTTGCCAGTGCAAGCACACCGCGGGCGCCCCGTACTGCGACGGCTCGCACAAGAAGCTGGGAGCCTGACCGGCCGGGAGCCGCGGATGTGGCGACGCTCGCCATCGCGCAGCGCCGCGCTATCCTGAGGATCAATGGACACTGAAGCGATCCTGCTCCGGCTGGGGATTTCCCTCGGGCTGGGATTGCTCGTCGGGCTACAGAAGGAACGAAGTGCCTCCAAGGTCGCCGGGATCCGCACCTTTCCCCTCATCACCCTGCTCGGCACGCTCACGGGGCTGCTCGCGCAGAATTACGGCGGATGGGTGGTCACCGCGGGTTTCGTCGCGATGACCGCGCTGGTGCTGCTCGGCAATTACGCCGCGATCAAGGCGGGCCGGATCGATCCCGGGCTGACGACCGAGGTCGCGACGCTCGTGATGTTCGGCGTCGGCGCGTATCTCGTGCTTGGGCCGCTCACGGTCGCCATCGTGGTCGGCAGCGCGGTGGCGGTGCTCCTTTTTCTCAAGCCGCAGATGCATCACATCGCGCACGCGATCGGGAAGAACGACTTCACGGCGATCATGCAGTTCGTCGTCATCTCGCTCATCGTTCTGCCCGTGCTGCCGAACCGGCCTTTCGATCCCTACGGCGTGCTGAATCCGTTTCGCATCTGGCTGATGGTGGTCCTCATCGTGGGCATCAGCCTCACGGGATACGTCATCTACAAGTTCGCCAGCCACCGCACGGGCACCCTGCTCGCAGGCATCCTCGGCGGGCTGATTTCCAGCACAGCCACCACGGTCAGCTACGCGCGCAGGGCCCATGCGGTCGCCGAGACCCGGGCGCTCGCAGTTCGCATCATCGTAATCGCATCCACGGTGGTCTTCATCCGCGTCATGGTCCTCGTCGCCGTCACCGGGCCGTCCGTCCTCGCGGTCATCGCGCCTCCGATCGCGATCATGGCCGCGGTCCTCGCGCTTTCCTCGCTCGTCTCTTCGCTCGTCGGCTCGAAGCTCACCCGGGAGATGCCGGAACAGAAGAATCCCTCGGAACTCGGCGCCGCAATCCTGTTTGGCGCGCTCTACGCGCTCGTGCTCCTCGCGATCGCCGCCGCGCGGGAGCGAATCGGCATCCGTGGGATCTACGCGGTCTCGATCCTCTCGGGACTTACGGACATGGACGCGATCACGCTCTCGGTCACCGGCCTCGCGCAGGAGGGCAAGATCACCGCCACCGAGGCATGGCGCGCCGTGCTCGCTGCATCGATGTCGAACATTGTCTTCAAGACCGGCATCGCGGCGGTGCTCGGCGGGATGCGTCTCTTCCTCCACATCGCGATCTACTTCGCGATCGCGTGCGGCACCGGCGCCGCCCTGCTCATTTTCTGGCCGGGCTGACATTCATGCTCCCGGAGGTTTCCCCCTTGATCCCGCGGGACAAAAGGGTTGTCTCCCGTGCGCCTCATGTCCCGTTTTCCCCTCTTCCTCCTCGTCGTGCTCGCAACTCTCCTCCGGGCGGATGACGTCCCCCTCGGCCCGGATGGCAAGCCTGCCTTCGGACACTCCACCCACGGAGAGGCATTCGACGAGGGTCCGCGACAGGCGGCCACGCTCCTGCCGGGAACCGGCGACATTGCTTTTCCCGTGACGGTGAAGAACGCGGAGGCGCAGAAGTTTTTTAACCAGGGCGTCGGCCAGTTGCACGGGTTCTGGTACTACGAGGCGGAGCGTTCATTCCGGCAGGTGGCGAAATTGGAGCCCGAATGCGCGATGGCCTACTGGGGGCTCGCGATGGCGAACATCAACAATGACAAGCGCGCCGGCGAGTTCATGAAGACCGCGATGAAGCACCGCGCGAAGGCATCGCCCCGCGAACAGATCTACATCGACGCGCTCAACGCCTTTCACACCGGTGACAAAAAGAACAACCCGGCGCGTCGGAAAGCCCTCGTGAAAGGGATGGAGAAACTCGTCTTCGAGTTTCCCGATGATATCGAGGCAAAGGCATTCCTCACCTTCCACATCTGGGACAACTCGACGAAAGGCATCCCGCTCAGCAGCCACACCGCCGTCGCGGCGCTCATCGACCAAGTGCTTGCAAAGAGCCCGATGCATCCCGGCGCGCATCACTATTCGATCCACCTGTGGAATCACGAGGACGACCGCCGCGCGCTGAAGAGCGCCGCGCTTGGCGGGCAGTCCGCGCCGGGCGTCGCGCATCTCTGGCACATGCCGGGGCACACGTTCACCAAGCTCCGGCGCTACGCCGACGCCGCCTGGCAGCAGGAGGCCGCGGCGCGGACCGATCATGCATACCTGATCGCCACGCGGCTGATGCCCGAGCAGATCCACAACTACGCGCACAACAACGACTGGCTCGTCGAGAACCTCGGCTTCATCGGCCGCGTCCGCGATGCGGTGGACCTCGCGAAGAACATGATCGAGCTGCCGCGGCTCGCTCCGGGCAGCAAGCGCATCGGGCGGGAGGGCTACGGCGAGGAGCGCAACGGCTCCACGCTCGGCAGGAAACGGCTCGTCGCCGCGCTGCTCGACTGGGAGCACTGGGATGAACTGCTCGCCCTCGACGGCACGATGTATCTGCCGCCGGTGGAGGATCCGGTGGAGGAGGCCGCGCGCCTGCGCGCGGTCGGAATGGCCGCTTTCCAGAAAGGCGACAGGACCCGCGGCGAAGCGCTGCTCAAGGCCATCGACACGCAGATCGCCAAGGCGAAACAGGAGCGCATCCGGAAAGCCGATGAGGCGGAGACCCAGGCGAAGAAGGACAAGAAGACCGAGGACGACAGCGCCAAGGCAATGACCGAGGCGCTCAAGGCCGCTGCGAAACGGATCGAGCAACTGGAAAAATCCGCCGCCGAACTCCGCGCCTACGCCGCGCTCGCCGCCGGCAAACGCGACGAGGCGCGGACGTGGATCGACAAGGCCGGCGACGTCGGCAAGGTGCGCCTGTCGCGCTTCCGGCTCGCGATCGGCGACACCGCAAAAGCCGAGGAGGCCGCGCGCGCCGCGTTGAAACAGGGGGAGAATC
>JBEBGK010000979.1:0-1958 GCA_040081515.1 Chthoniobacteraceae bacterium | reverse complement strand
GCCCGTGGCAGCTCAGGCAGTTGTCCGAGAGAATCGGCATCACTTCCCGGCTGAAAAGCACGGGCTCGCCGGCCGCCGATGCTTCCGCAATCGGCAGGAGCAGCATTGCTGCGCACGACAGTCTCCAGTTCATACGTGGCTAGAATACCTCAGAGAACGAGAACTCAAAGGCGCGGGCTCACAATTGCGCAATCGGCTGCACCATCGGCCAGAGCGTGATTTCCTCGGCGACGAGGTGCGGCGGCAGTTCGGCGATGCGCACAATGAGCGCACCGAGGTCGTCCGGCCCGATGCATTTTTCGAGCACGCCGGGTTCGCGCGGCGGGAGACCGGCGCCTTCGGTGAAATCCGTCCGGCCCCACGACGGGATCACGGACGTGACGCGGACCCCGTGCGGACGCATCTCCGTGAGCAGACAGCGCGTGAACTGCAGCAGCCCGGCCTTCGCCGCGGAATAGACGGACCATCCGGGCCATGCGTGGTTCGCGCAGACGCTACCCACATTGATGATGAGCCCTGCGCCCTGGCGCTGCATGATCGCCGCCGCGCGGCGGCAGCCGAGGATGCTGCCGGTGAGATTGCTCGCGATGGAGCGGAGAATGGAGTCGTCGGTCTGGTCGGCAGCGGGTCCGATGCGGACGCCGTCGCCGGCGTTATTGACGAGGATGTCGAGCCGGCCCGCGATTCGGAGCACGTCATCGAGCAATCGATCCCAGTCCGCGCCACTTGAGACGTCGGCTCGCACGCTGCGCACACCGAGAGGCGCCATCCGGTCTGCCGCGGCGCGCAATGCGGTTTCGCCGCGGCCCGTGATCCACACCCGGGCTCCGGCGCGGGCGAGGGCCTCGGCGATTCCCGCGCCATATCCGCGCGAACCGCCGGTGACGATGACGATCTGGTCTTTCAATGAGGCATTCATAGTCATGGGATCGGGAGTCGCATTTTCGTCACTCAGGCCGGCGGCAACGCGGCCTCCAGCGCAGCGACCATCTGCCGCTGGCGCTGCTGCACGAATTCGCGTGCTTTCGCCGCCCTCGCCTTCGCCGCCGCCGGATCCATCGCCATCGCGAGCACCGCGGGAGCGACGCGCGCCACTTCTTCCTCCCGGTCCAGATCGAACAGCCAGTCCCCGAGCCCGATGTCGCGCCACATGATTCCCTTGCTCGTCTGCTCCGCCCACCGGCAGACGATGGCCGGGATGCCGTTGCCGATGCACATGATCGGCGAGTGCATCTCGTGGCCGAAAAGACCCGCGCTGCGCCGGTAAGTGCTCAGCGCCTCGTCGGTGAGCCAGTAGTTCTCGCGCCACACGACGCGCGGTTTCACCGCCTCGGGCAGTTTGTCGAAGATCATCTCCCTGTTCACCGCCATCTGTGTCTCGTCCTCGGGGCAGAGCAGGATCCTGAGATCGGTCTTCTCGATCACGCTGGTGATCGCATCGCGCAGCGGCTTGCAGTCGTGCTCCTTCATCGCCTCGTTGCGTGCATGCTTCTTCGCGTCGGGCGCGGCCTTCTTGCTCGGAATGGTCCAGTAGGGCGTGTAGCGCAGGCGCGGGATGCAGCAGAAGAATTTTCCCTCCTCCAGGCCGCGGGCCTTCAGGAATGCGACGGCCTTCGCGTCATCGCGCAAGTCGGTGGCGAATGCGCCATCGGGACCGAACTCCATGACGGGCGCCGTGCAGCCTTTCGCCTTCGCCAGTTCCAGCGAAACCGAGTCGCGGAAAAACACGAACTTCGCGCCGCTGAGCACGGCGATGGTTTTCGCGATGACACCATCCGGAGCGGGGCTGGTGGCGGTGGAACTCGTGGCTGAGAAAGTGATCCCGAACACACCGTAGGGCTTCCCGGTTTCCCTGCTCCACCGGGCGACGTCCTTCTCCGCGACGAGCGAAGGCCCCGATCCGTGCAGGAGAAAATCGCACCCGGCAAACGCAGCGTTCAGGTGCTCCGGCCCCTTGA
>JBEBGK010000129.1:0-7775 GCA_040081515.1 Chthoniobacteraceae bacterium | reverse complement strand
AAAACTGCTCCATTCACCGGGCGCTCGCCGCGGAGCTCGTAGTGTTGGGGGTTGCTCTGAGATTTTTTTAGTTGCGCGTCGGGTTGGTCAACGGCGCGGCGTCCGAAAACATCGCGGCGGAAATCCGTCGCCGCCACACCAAGGGCGCCGTCGCCGCGGCGCGCCTCGGCGACAAGGTGAACCTGCAACGCCGATCGAATGGCAGCCAGTTCTACGTGTGCCTGTCCCCGCAGTCGCAACTTGACGGAAAGTACACGGTCTTCGGGAACGTGATCCAGGGCCTCGACGTGCTCGAGATGATCTCCAACAAGCCGACCGATACGAACGACTATCCCATCGAGCGGATCATCCTCCGCAAAGTGACGATCGTCCCGCGGGAAAAACTCCCGCAGCCCGTGGCACCCGCGAAGCCCGGCGCCCCCGATTCGCCTCTGGCCTTGGTAGGACGCGGCGCGTCGCAGAATGCAGGCCGGTAATTTTCCCCAGCGAAACCCTTGCGCCGGACCGCTTGCATCCGTATAAGCCCCGCCCCCACCGCAAACGGGCAGATACCGAAGTGGCCAAACGGGGCGGACTGTAAATCCGCTGGCTTACGCCTTCGTTGGTTCGAATCCAACTCTGCCCACTCCCCTCAAAGCGGGTATTCATCCGGATCCGAGGGCGAATCCGGGTGCTGGCCGGGGTCGCATCCACTTGCCGGGTGCAACCAAAGCCGCCTACTCTCGCCTCCAATGTCCCCCACGACCGATCCCTGCGAGGCGAAATCATGAAGACGCGCAAGCCTGCTGAAAAAGGCCGCGCCTCCCGGGTGCTCGTGCTGGTGGATGAATCCAACGTGGTCAGTTCCGCATGGGCGTCGAATCGCAGCCTGGACTGGCTCCAGCTCCGCGATTTTTTCGGCGACGAAAAGCGGGGCCGGGAGCTGATCGAGATGGTGGTTTATGTCGGGCTGCCGCCTGCCATGCCGGCGTGGCAGGTCGAGCGGGACAAGAAGAGCAAGTTTGTGCACTGGCTCCGGACGAACGGATTTCTCGTCCTGACGAAGGACGGATCGCCCGCGGACGAGGGGCACTACAAATCCAATGTGGACGTGATGATGGCCATCGATGCCGTCGAGCTCTCCACCGCGATGCAACCCGATCTGGTCATCCTCGTCACTGGCGATGCCGATTTTGCGTACCTCGCAGTCCAGTTGCGTCGTCGCGGAATACGCGTCGAGGTCGCGTCGGTCGCTGAGAACCTCGGAAGCGGCCTGAAGTCGGCGGCAAACGAGGTGATCGACCTGGCGCCGTTGCTCGCGACTTTCGAGCCGATGAAGAGCCGTGAAAAGTGATCCGCAGATTCGCGGGATGAACCGGGCGCCGGCTGCGAGTCACTTCCAGGTCTCGTTCCCGGCGTAGCCGATCTGCACGTAAACGATCGGCGGTTCGTCGTTCTGCCGCTCGTAGATTTCCTTCATCCCGTTGCCGAGGGCGACCTCGAAATGATCCGGCGCGGCAGTCGCCTCGACGATCTCGCCGTCCCTGCTGCCGCCGATGAATTCGATGGGGAATCTGTTTCCAGTCATTGCATCATCTTCGACGCAGGCGCCGCGCGATTGTTCATGGGAATCTTGCGCATTCCTTTGAACAGATCCGCCGGCGCGTGCGTCGAAATCTGCACGGACATCCAATCGGCGGCAGCGGTGCAAATCCGCTGAAACCCGGCAATAACCCGGGTGGGGTCAAAATCCCCGGCCGCCGGCATCCGCGTTGCGGCTTTCGCGCAATTCCATCCACATCGCCGCGCGGAAGATCTCCCCGGGCGACAGGACGATGACCTCCCGCGGCTGCGCGCGGGAGCAGGAGTTCGGCAGCGCGGTCCACGGTTCGAGGCAGTAAAACGGCGCATCGGTCGCGCGCGACCAGAGGGCGCAGAAGCGGTGCTGCGGAGCGTCCTCCCAGTTCAGCACGATCTCCAGGCCGGCCGCCGGATCCACGAGGGTCAGCTCGGCCTTTTCAAACCCGCCGAGGAACATCGTGCCCGACACGTCTTCGCCGACGCCGAGTTCCGAAGGCGGCTGCGGCGTGGCGGCGAATTGCTCGTACCGTGCATCGGCCGTGAACCGCTGGCACGCGGGGATTCGTACGAAACAACGGCACCGTTCGCCTTGTGGCGTGAGCGGCACTTGAAAATACGGATGGATCCCGGTGCTGAATGGCATCGGCTCGGCGCCGGAATTCTCCACCGTCTGCTCGAAGTGCAGGCGGCCGCCGTCGAGGCGGTAGGTCACGCGATGCCGGAACGCGAACGGATACACCGTGCGTGTCGCTTCATCATCCACCAGTTCCATCGTCAGCGCCGATTCGCCGTGCGCCGCCATTCTCCATGCTGAGCGTCGCGCGAAGCCATGCTGGGGCAGGGGAAACTCGCGACCGCCCCACGCGTAATGATGCTCCCGGCCGGGCAGATGATTGAAGCTCACCATCGGAAAAAGCAGCGGGTTCCCGGCCCACATTTCCCTCGGGTAACGATCCACCACCGCCTGGCTGAAGTGCAGCGCGTCCACCAAGCCGTGCCGCGTCGGGCGCGCGTATCGCAAAAGCCAGCCGCCGAGTTCCGGCGCGATCACCGCGAGCGCACCGTCGCGGCTGTTCAATTGGAGGATTTTTGCGGCGGATGGAGAAGTCGGCATGGCAGTCCGCGCATCATCTTCCGGTCGCCGCTCCGAGGCGAGAAACGGATCGCGGTTTTCGTTTTGCCCGGAGGCGCCGGGTGGGACACGATCGGGTCCGCCATGTCCGAGTTCTCACCGATGCTTGTTCCGCCCCTCGATTCCGCCTGGGTTCCCGCGGCGCTCTGGAACCGGGCCTATCGTCGCCGCTGCGATGCCGGGTCGGAGCCGCTGGCGCTCGCACTTGAGCGCCCGGATGGCACCGTGTCGCGCCTCGACACGCGCATTCTGCCGGACGACGCAGGGCACACGGCGCTGAACGAGCGGTATGTCGAACGACTCGTGAAGATGCTCCTCTGGTCGCGCGGCGGCCGCCGCCTCCACATCGGCGGCAGCCCGCGAATGGCCGAAATGCTGCGCGCAGTTTATTCGCCGTCCGCCGCGAGGAAGTTCGACTGGGAATTCATGGGCTCGAAGCTCTACGGTCGGGCGCTTGAAATTGTCGCGTGCGCTCCGGTCGCGGTGCCCGCGGAGAAGGAGAGCGTCAGCCCTCTGGGCCGGCACCTGGACGGATGCCGCGTCGGCTTCGACCTCGGCGGGTCGGACCGGAAGTGTGCGGCGGTCATCGACGGCAAGGTGGTGTTCTCCGAGGAGATCGCGTGGGACCCGTACTTTCAGAGTGACCCGCAATATCACTACGACGGGATCCACGACACGCTGAAGCGGGCCGCCGCGCACCTGCCGCGCGTCGATGCGATCGGCGGCAGTGCGGCCGGCGTGTATGTGAATAACGAAGTCCGGGCCGCTTCGCTTTTCCGCGGCGTGCCGCCGGAGGCATTCGAGAAGCGCATCCGGCGCATTTTTTTCGATCTGCAACGCGAGTGGGGCGGCGTGCCGTTCGAAGTGGCGAATGACGGCGAGGTCACCGCGCTCGCCGCCTCGATGAGCTTCGGTGAAAATCGCGTGCTCGGTGTGAGCATGGGCACCAGCGTCGCCGCGGGATATGTCACGGCGGATGGCGGCATCACGTCGTGGCTGAATGAACTCGCCTTTGCGCCCGTGGATTACCGGCCCGACGCACCGGTGGACGAGTGGAGCGGCGATGCGGGATGCGCGGTGCAGTATTTCTGCCAGCAGGGCGTCGCGCGGCTCGCACCGCTGGCGGGACTCGCATTCCCGAAGGAAATGAAGTTTGCGGAGCAGCTCGTCGAGGTGCAGCGCCTGATGGATGCGGGCGACGGACGCGCGCGCCTCATCTACGAGACCATCGGGATCTGCTTCGGCTACACCATCGCGCACTACGCGGAGTTCTACGACATCGGCACGCTGCTCATCCTCGGTCGCGTGACCAGCGGCGCCGGCGGCAATCTCATCCTGGAAAAGGCCGGCGATGTCCTCCGCGCCGAGTTCCCGGAACTTGCAGCGCGCATCAAACTGCGTACGCCCGATGAAAAGGACAAGCGCCACGGCCAGGCGGTCGCAGCCGCGAGCTTGCCGGCCCTCCGGAAATAGCGGACAGAGGCCCCGCAAATGAAGCTGCACCTTCCCTCTGCGGAGATCTTCGTTCCCGATGGCCGGCCCGTGGCCGAGGCCCTCGCGCGCGTCACGCACCTCGGCATCGGGGCGCACCAGGACGACCTCGAGTTCATGGCGTTCCACGGAATCATCCAGTGCTTCCACAGCGACACGGAGTGGTTCGGCGGCGTGACCTGCACGAACGGAAGCGGCAGCGCGCGGACAGGGCCGTATGCGAAATTCACCGACAAGGAAATGATTGCCGTCCGCCGGAAGGAGCAGCGGGAGGCGGCGATTCAGGGGCGCTATGCCGCGATGGTGCAACTCGACTACCCGAGTGCGGTCGCGAGAGACCCGGCCGACCGGCGGCTGCGTGAAGATTTGCGCGCCCTTCTCTCCGCCACGCGACCGCGCGTGGTTTACACGCACAACCCGGCGGACAAGCACGACACGCACATCGCCGTTGTCGTCCCGGTGATCCAGGCCATCCGCGATCTTCCCCGGGATCAGCGCCCGGAGGCTGTCCATGGCTGCGAAGGATGGCGCGATCTCGACTGGCTCGGCGACCGCGAGAAGGTCGTCCACGACGTGAGCGGACACGACAGCCTCGCGGCGGCGCTCAACGGGATTTTCGACAGCCAGATCGCCGGCGGAAAGCGGTATGACCTCGCGGTGCTCGGCCGCCGGCGCGCAAACGCCACTTTTTTCGAGAGCCACGGCGTGGATCGGGGCGACGCGCTGGCATTCGCGATGGACCTCACTCCGCTCGCTCACGATGACTCGCTCGACATCATCGGATACGTCACCGGTGCGATCGAGCGGTTCAAGGCGGACGTCGTCGCGAAACTCAGCGCCCGGCTCGGAGCGCGAACGTAATCGATCGGCACATGGAAATCATCATCCAACCCACACCGGAGGCCGGGAGCATCATCGCCGCGCGGCTCATTGCGGATCTCGTGCGAAAGAAACCCGGCTGCGTGCTCGGCCTCGCGACCGGCAGCACGCCGCTGGCGACCTATCGGGAACTCGCGCGGATGCACCGCGAGGACGGGCTCGATTTCTCGGGCGTGACCACTTTCAACCTCGACGAGTATGTGGGGCTCCCGACTGCGCATCCGCAGAGCTACCACGCGTTCATGGACGAGAACTTCTTCCGTCACGTCAACGTGCAGCGCGGGCGGACTCATATCCCGGACGGCATGGCGGGCGATGTGCCGGCCGAATGCGCGCGCTACGAGCAGGCGATCCGCGCGGCGGGCGGGATTGATCTGCAGCTTCTCGGGATCGGCTCGGACGGGCACATCGGCTTCAACGAGCCCAGTTCGTCGCTCGCGTCGCGGACCCGCATCAAGACGCTCACCGGGCAGACGCGCGCGGACAATGCGCGGTTTTTCGGAGGCGATCTGAAGCAGGTGCCCTTTCACTGCATCACAATGGGGGTGGGGACGATCATGGAGAGCCGGCAGGTGTTGATGCTGGCATTCGGCGAGAGAAAGGCTGACGCGGTGGCCGGGGCGGCCGAGGGGCCGATCACCGCGATGAATCCCGCGAGCGTGCTGCAGATGCACCCGGTGGCGAAGTGCATCGTGGACGAGGCGGCGGCCGGAAAACTGACGCGGCGCGACTACTACCGCTGGGTGTTCGAGAACAAGCCGGCTTGGCAGCGGGTATGAAGGGCGCGCCGGGGTGCCGCTGCTAAAGCAGATGGTGCGCATCCACGTCCACGACCACGAAGACATCCTCGGGGAACGTCAGCCGGGCGAGGTCGTCGTGCAGGATCCGGCTGAGCTTGAGCACCGACTGCGCGCGCAGCGCGACGTGGTAGCGGAAATTGCCGTGCGACTTCTCCAGCGGCGCGGGCGCGGGTTCGCCGAGGGTCACGCCGGGCGGGAGCAGATCCTTCACGCGGCGGTGCAGTGTCTCGGTGGAAAATCGCGCGCGCTCTTGGTGCGGTGAGCGCACCGTGATCAGCACGAAATGCGTGTAAGGCGGCTGCTCCATCTTCCGACGCCACTCGATCTCCTGCTCGTAGAAGCCCTCGAAGTCGTGATGCCGCGCAAACTGGATCGCCGGGTGAAACGGCGTGTAACTCTGCACGACGACCTCGCCCTCGACGTCGCCGCGCCCGGCGCGCCCGGCGACCTGCGTGAGGAGCTGGAAGGTGCGCTCGCTCGCCCGGAAATCCGGCAGATGCAGGCCCATGTCCGCATTCACGATGCCGACGAGCGTGACGTTCGGAAAATGCAGCCCCTTCGCGATCATCTGCGTGCCCACGAGGATGTCGATTTTCGCCGTGCGAAAGGCGTTCAGCGTCTCGCGGTAAGCCTCGCGCCGCTGCATCACGTCGGCATCCATGCGCTTCACGACGGCTTTCGGAAAAAACTTCTGCACGGTGTCCTCGACCTTCTCGGTCCCGGTGCCTGTGTACTTGATTCCAGGATCCTTGCAGCCGGGGCAGCGCGTCGGTGCCACGGCCATATGCCCGCAGATGTGGCAGACGACGCGGTTCGCGCCGCGATGAAAGGTGAGCGAGACCGAGCAGTTCGGGCACTCGTGGACGTAGCCGCACTTTGCGCAGAGCATCGTCGTGCTGAAGCCGCGGCGGTTCAGGAAAAGGATCACCTGCTCCTTTTTCTCCAGGCGGCTGCTGATGGCGGTCGCTAGCGGATCGCTGAGGATGGGGGAGGATTTCTTCGCCTCCATGCGCATATCCACGATGCGGATGAAGGGCATCTTCTGGTCGTCCACGCGGAGGGTGAGCCGGAGCAGTTCGTACTTGCCGGTGACGGCGTTGTGATAGCTCTCGAGCGACGGTGTCGCGCTGCCGAGCAGCACCGCGCATTTCTCCATGTGGCCGCGGAGGACGGCGAGATCCCGGCCGTGGTAACGCGGCGTTTCCTCCTGCTTGTAGGTGTTCTCATGCTCCTCATCCACGATGATGATGCCCGGGTTCTCCACCGGCGCGAAGACGGCGGAGCGCGCGCCGATGACCACTCGGGCGCGGCCGCTGCGGATCCGGTGCCATTCGTCGTGCCGCTCGCCCTCGCTCAGGTGGCTGTGCAACACGGCGACCTCGTGGCGCGTCGCGGCGAAACGCGACTTGAACCGCTCGACGGTCTGCGGCGTGAGCGAGATCTCCGGCACGAGCAGGATCGCACTCTGGCCGGCGTCGAGCACCTGCTGGATGGCCTGGAGGTAGATCTCCGTCTTGCCGCTGCCGGTGACTCCGTGGAGCAGCAAGGGTTTCGGCGGCGGATCGGAATGATTTGCGGCGATGGCCGCGCGGACCCGCTCGAAGACAACCGCCTGTTCCGCATTCAGCTCCAGCTTGCCGCTGGCGACGAAGCTCTCGTCGCCATACGGATCGCGTTCCACTTTTTCCGATTCGAGGAGGATGAGGCCCTCTTTCTCCAGGGCCTTGATGGTCTGATGCGCGACGGCGCACTGCGAGGCCAACTCCGTGATGAGCACCGGCCGTTCCGCGTCGCGGAGCGCCGCGAGCACCGCCGCCTGGCCGGGCGCCTTTTTTTCGAGGGCGGCGATTTCCTCGGCCGAAACTTCCCGCGCAAGCCGTGCCGCGAGGCGCGTCTTGTGACCGACCTCGGCC
>JBEBGK010000128.1:0-7776 GCA_040081515.1 Chthoniobacteraceae bacterium | reverse complement strand
CGGGATGAACACGAAACCCGAGACGAGCGACGAGGGAGGCCAGCGCTACCGGACGAAGGGCATGCTTTTCCACATGGCGGGCGAATGGTCCATCATGGTCGAGGTCTCCGCGGGAGCCGCCAAGGAGCGCGCATTTTTTCCGGTCCTGGTCGAATGACACGGCGGGGACCGGCGTTCCTCGCGGTGGTGCTGGCGGCGTTCCTCGGGTCCGGATGCGAACGCGAGCCGACGGAGAGCGCGGTGGTCTTCACCGCGGAGGAATTGCGCGAGGTGCTGAAGCTCTCGCCGCTGCCCGCCGTCCCGCCGAACCCGACGAACGCCGTCTCCGGCAATCCCGACGCCGCGCGCCTCGGGCAACGCCTGTTTTTCGACAAACGCCGCTCGGCGAATGGAGCCGACTCCTGCGCGACCTGCCACGATCCCGCGCACGGCGTCTCGGACCCGAAGCCGCTCTCGGTCGGGCTCGGTGCCACCGAGCGCCACTCCATGCCTCTCTGGAATGTGGCCCATCAGCGCTGGTTTTACTGGAGTGGCCGCGCGGATTCGCTCTGGGCGCAGGCCGTGCAGCCGCTGCTCCACCCTGCCGAGATGGGTTCCTCGCCGCAGCACGTGCTCGAGGTGCTTTCGGGCGATGCCGCGTTGAAATCCGCATACGAGGCGCTCTTCGGCGCGCTGCCTGCCGAGGCAAAGCCGCGCACTCCCGCCGCGGACCGGCTGCTGGCGAATTTCGGCAAGGCGATCGAGGCCTACGAACGCCGCATCATCAGCAAGGACTCGCCGTTCGACCGCTTCGTCGAGGCGGTGCGGGGCGGGAAAGGGCGCGCGCAATCCGCCACATTCACCGACGCCGCGCGGCGCGGCCTCCAGCTTTTCACCGGCCGCGGGAGATGCGTGCTCTGCCATGCCGGGCCCAATCTGTCCGACGGCGAATTCCACAACATCGGCCTGCCCGGCATCACCGTGGATCAGGGCCGCTTCATGGGCATCCTCGATGTCCGCGACGACCGCTTCAACGGCCTCGGCGCGCTGAGCGACGACCGGAGCCCGGAGGTCAACATCAAGCTCCGCTACCTCGCGGTGAAGCCGAACCATCTCGGCGAATTCAAGACGCCCACGCTGCGCAACGTCGCGCAGACCGCGCCCTACATGCACGACGGCCGCTTCGCCACGCTCCGCGAAGTGCTCGATTTTTACGCGGAACTCCCCGGCGAACCGGTCTTCGGCCACCGCGAGGAGACGCTGAAGCCCGGGCAGTTCTCCGACCAGGAAAAGGCGGACCTCGAGGCATTCTTCCACACGCTCACCGGCGCCCCGCTGGAGGAATCGCTCACGCGGCCATAGGCACGCCTTCCAGATTCCGGGATTGGCAAAGATGAGACTGCGGCGTGCCGTGTGCCCTTGACGGTGAATCACTGGTTGCGCGATTCGCGGTAACCCGCTGTCTTTTGCAGCGCGCCCCATGAACTCCGGACAATCGCTGCCACGGCTCGTGCTGGTCCTTGCCTGCCTCGGGGCGATGTGGGCTCCGGTGCCGGTTGTGGCGGAAACTTCCGGCCCCTGTGGCGCGCAGGGCGTGGTGGGTTGCATGGCGAATCCGAAGACCGTCTCGCGCCTCGAGATCACCAAGCCGGGTGTTTACGAAAACTACCGGATCGATGCGCAGGGCGGGGGAGGGAACATCGTCAAGATCAGCGCCGATGGCGTGACACTGCGCAATTGCGAAATCTTCAATGGCAGCGGCAACGGAATCGGCGTCTTTGGAAAGGGCGTCGTCATCGAGAACTGCCGGATTCATCACCTGCTGAAGGGCACCTTTGCCGACCAGCAGGATGCGCACGGCATCACCGGGCGCTGGGGCGACGTGACGATCCGCCACTGCGATATCTCCCGGATCTCGGGCGACTGCATCCAGTTCGATCCGGATCGCCGTTCGAGCGGCTCGGTCGTCATCGACCACTGCACGCTCTGGACGGGACCGCTCCCTGCGGATGCCGGCGGCTTCAAAGCGGGCCAGCGTCCCGGGGAAAACGCGGTGGACACCAAGGTGCCGCCCGACGGTCCCCGTTGCCGGCTCGTCATCCGCGACTGTTTCATGCACGGCTGGAGCCAGCCCGCGCAGATCGACACCATTGCCGCCCTGAACCTGAAGGAAAACGTCGATGCCGAGGTGACCCGATGTGTCTTTGACAACAACCAGGTTGCGTTTCGCGTCCGTGGTCCCGGCTCCCGCGGCGGCGCCCATGTGGCCATCGCCGACTGCGCCATCTATCGCACGGAGACCGGCGTGCGCGCCGAGGATAAGATCGAGTTGCTCAAGATCAGCGGCCTCGCCTTCGGGACCGGCATTGGCCGCCGGATCACCTTCGTCAATGGCCGGCCTGCGGCGGGCTATGAGAACACGGATGAACGGGACGCGCCGCAGATGGACGATCTTCTCAAACACGGGTTTCCGCTGCGGTGAGATCGAAGAGCCGCCGGTCTGGGCTCCGGCTGCTTCCCCCCCGATTCCAGCCTGCGACTGGTCCGCGAGATCCTGTCTTTCGACTGCGGGGAAATGCGGAAATGCGGAAAAGCGGAGGAGCATGAGCAAGAGCAAGAGCAAGAGGAACCAGCCACACGCAGCGCCTTCACGCAGGCGGCGAGGTGGAACGCGTCACCCCGTGCGCGTTTTGCTTCCCCGGGGCCGCCAGCCGCCAATTCACGTTCCACCTGGTCTTCACGGCCTTCCCTGAAGATTCGGCGAACCGAAGGAGCGGGGCGAAGGACGCAGACGGGGGCCTACTTCTTGTATCCGCGGATGGCCTTCGTGACTTCGCGGAAGGCCTTCTGTCGATCGTCCTTTATTGCTTCGTATGTCACGGTGCCGAGCGCCTGATCCAGCGTGGCATCGAGGACGGCGACCTTTGGGATGTACTTGCCGGGACTCAGTGCTTCAATGGCCGCGGGCGGAAGGCCGGCGGTGTCGCGGACATAAACCATCACAGTCTTGGGCCCGAGCTCGCGGAGGATCGTCTCGCTCGCTCCGGAGCAAAGCGGACAGGTCGAATCCTTGTTCGACAACAGGATGGCGATGGGTCTGCCTTTCTGCGCCGCTTCGGCCTTGGCTTTTTCAAGATCGGCGATCTCGAAGACTTTGCCGGGCAATTTGAATCCGCCAAATGCGATTGCTGGCAGCGCGAGGAAGAGAAGGATCGGAAGTTTCATGGTGGGGTTTTTAGGGTGTTTCAAATGACCGGATCGGGGTCCCGCCATCACAAGGCAAGCACATTCTTTTGAAAAGCAAACACCCCGTGCGCGTCCCCTTCATCTTGAGCATTTCCTTCTTCGGCAGCAAATTCCCGCCCAAGGAATTCCCAACGCGCTTCCACGCAGACCGGCAACGTCCCCCGCGCCCTTCCCGTGCAGGGGATCGACGATGCCATCGCCGCCGTGCGCCGGCTAATCCGTCGGCCCGCGCTGTGATTCCACTGCCAAGAGTTGTCGCCGGCCCCCTGGTTTCCTTCTCAGTCGCATCGCTGAGATGTTTCACCCGACACTTATCTGATAGCGTTTGAAGCCCTTCGATGGCTTTCGTGGCGGCTCCGGTCGTGGAGCGGGAATCTCCCGCTATACGACGGGAAAAAGCTTCATTATTTTTCCGCCATCAAAAGTATGCTCTGGACACCGAATGGCCCGATATGGCCAAAACGGTCACCAACGATATGAAATTCCCGAAGCCAAGCATCATGATAGCCGCCATGTGTATGGCGGCCGGTTTATCCGCGGTTCAATCGCAGGAGGAGAAGCCGAAGGCGAAGGCGCCCAGGCAGGCCACGAGCAACCAGTTGCTGATGCGCGACAAACTCGCGCAGATGAATCGCATCCTCGAGGGCATCACGCTTGGCGATTTTGATCAGGTTGAAAAGAGCGCCAGGGCGTTGGGAATGATCAGCAAGGCGACTTCGTGGCATATCGTGGAGCAGACACCGCGATACAAGCGGCTGAGCAAGAATTTCCAGGAGCAGGCGGCCGACCTCGAGCGTCACGCGCAGGAAAAGGACGAGGATGCGGCGGCTCTGGACCTGGTTCGCATGAATATCACGTGCACGGCCTGTCATCAGCACATGCGGACGGAAGCCGCTCGCGGCAAGTAGGGATGTCCCCCCGCTACAGGGTGCGGGCTGTGCAGGCAGCCGACTGGCTGCGGCGGTGCAAAGAGGCGGCAAAATGCGGGGAGTGTCTGCCAATTCATGCGGATTGCCCGGGCAGGAATGGGTCCATATTAGACGTATGAAGACGCGATTGCTTCCGTTCATGGTTCTTTTGCTTGCGATGGCGCTGGCGGGTGGGTGGCCCGGGCATGCGCAGACGGGCGGGCAACGCACGGGCGAGGTGATGAAGCTGAAGCTGGATCACGTGCAGCGTCTGCTGGAGGCGATCGCGACGGAGAATTATGATGTGATGACGCTCAATGCGGAGATGCTCGGCAAACTCAGCCAGGCAGCAGGATGGCGGGTGCGGGAGACGCCGCAGTATGAGTTGTTCAGCGCGGACTTCCGTCGGCACGTGGATGCGCTGGCAAAGGCCGCGAGGGACCGGAACGTGGACGCGGCGTCACTGGCCTACGTGCAAATGACGCTGAGTTGCGTGCAGTGCCACAAATACATGCGCAATCCGAAGACGGCCGACCTGCGGTAGGAGCCCGGCTGATCGCGGAAGGCCAGCCGGACCTCCTCAATCCCCGGCGCCCGTCGGCGTTCCAACCTTTTCCGGTGCGGCGGGCGCGAAAGGAAATTCCCAAGCGATTGATTGTTGCGTTTCCGGCGAGAAACACATCCGGCCGAGTATCTGGGGCACGTCCAGTTTGGCGCCCCAGTTTCCCGCCAGCGACATCCCATCACACGACAATCCCCAGACCATGCGCCTCCCCGGCCGCTCCAAACTCGTCCTCTTCGCAGCCTGCATCCTCATGCCCGTGCGCGCCTCAGCCGGCCTCATTGACTTCGAGGGCCTCGGCCCGGAAGGGGCGATCACATTCATCTCCGGCACACCCTCCATCACCCTTGCGAATGCCAACCTCATTCGTCCCGGAAATCCGCGCCGGGGCTTCAATGGCGCCTCCTCCGGTGGCTCCGGCGGCATCGATGATGCCAACAGCGGCAATACGCTTGGCGCGTTCAATGGCAGCGGGCTCACCGTGTCCCTGGTCTTCTCCCAGCCTGTCACGAACCTACGGCTCGACGCGGTGGACATCGAGGCTCAATCGTTCCAAGAATTTATCACCGCGCAGATCTTCGATGCGCCTGTTGGCGGCAATCTTCTGGACACGATTACCATCAACGAAGGCGATCCCGGAACGGGCGACGGTCTCCTGACTCCCATCAACTTCGGCAGCGCCACCAACATCTGGCGTCTTGAGTTTCGCGGTCTTAATACGGGGTTGAGCACGCCTGGCTACGCGGTGGACAACCTCTCATTTGAGCCCATTCCAGAGCCGGGGAGCAGCATGGTCGGCATCGCGCTCGCATTCGTCGCCACCAGCCGGTGCAGGAGGCCACGGTGCAGGCAGCAAGCCGCGGGGAACTAGCGCACAAGGTGCCGGCGGCAAATTCCCGCCCAAGGAATTCCCAACGCGCTTCCCTGCAGACCGGCAACGTCCCTCAAGCAGTGCCCGTGCAGGGGATCGATGACCCCATCGCCGCCGTGCGCCGGGCAGTCCGTCGGCCCGTGCTGCGGTTCCGCTGTCAAGAGTTGTCGCCTGGCCCCAGTTCCCTTTTGCGAAAAGCGAACGCCTACTTCTTCGGCGGGTCTTCGCGGACGACGGCGGAAGGCTCCTGCGCCATCACGGGCGGGACGACTTTCCAGCCCTCGGCTTTCAACTGCTCCGTCTCCGCACGCATCTGCTCGAACATCACATGCACGTCGTAATTGAACTCCCGTGCGTGCTCGTGGCGAACGCGGCGGAGTTCCTGCAGGATCTCGTTGTCGTTCATGGCTTGGAAGGTGGCAGGGGAACGTCCCCCACACTCACGGCTTCGGTGGTTCCTCCCGCACAATGGCGGATGGCTCCGCCGGTTCAGGGAGCGGGGCAAACTTCACGCCTCGGGCGCGTGCCTTGGCTTCTTCCGCGCGCACCCATGCGAGCAGTTGCTCCGAGTCCCCGCCGGCTTCAGCAGCGATCTTCTCCCGCACCCGGTAGATTTCATCGAGGATTTCGTTGTGTTTCATGTTGCTACCTTTCGAGCAAATCGTCGGGAGTGCAAATCCGCGGACATTCGTATCCGAGCTTGGAGCAAAGGCGCGCGATTTGCCAGAGCTTGTCGGGATTTCGGATATGGCGGCAGTTCCACGTCAGCAGATACTCCAGCCGATGAATGGTCGCCACGCCGATGTGCGCGGCGTCCACCCGGGCTTTGGCCGGGACGAGTCCGGCGGCGATCAACTCATCGGCTAGTGCGAGCGCCTCCGCCGTCACCGGCAGGCGCAGGACACCATCCAGCTTCGCCAATCGTGCCGCCACCATCTCGGGGTCTCCCTGCGACGCTTCGCTCTCCACAAACTGCGACACGCACAACTCGTAATCACCCCTGCAATCATTCCACCAGCGGCGGGTCACCTCCTGCTGTCCAGCCAACGCGATGTCCCGACTGGGCCTCGCAGTGAGGTAGCTCGGGATGGTCGTTTCAAGGTAGAGACGCGGCAGGCTCATCACCGGGCATGATGTCCGGCACCGCCGGGAGCGTCAACGCGATCGACAGGGTCGATTCGGGCAGCACATGGAGCAGCGTCGGCGGTGGCGCGGCATGGAGCCGGATTTGGAGTTCGCGGGCGGTCATCGGAGGAGGGTCAGGAGGCGCGGAAAAGGTGAAACTTGGACGCTGAGTGCAACGCCCTGGCCATTCGTGCCGGGTAACCGAAACGGCGGACGATGACACGACAAAATGCGGCCGCATCGCGGGGCGCTTGCGACCATGCAAGTCGCCATTCCCGGTCGGAAAAAGCCGGCACCACGCTCCCCCGAGCCTTCCCCAGCTCCGCCCGCCCGAACTCATCCGAAAAAAGCAGATCCTTCTTCTTCGCAATCGGCTGCTCGGGAAACGAAGTATGCCGCTCACTCTGTTCGATGCGTGAAGCGGCAATTGCAGGCAACTTCAGCGCATCCGCGGCGACAATAATCAGTCCCTTGTTCCAAGAATTGTAGCCTGACACCTGGTTCCCCCCTCTTCCTGCTGGCCTTCCGCAAAAGTCCCGCGCGCACTGGACGCCCCTTCCGGGAAGACCCTCGTATGATCGTGGAGAAAACTCGATCAAGTCAACCGCCCCGCCGCGCGCTCACGGCGGAGAAAATCGGCCGGCTTCATCACCGGCAGGCCGTAGAACCCCGCGGCCATCACCGGGCCGAAATCGGCGCGGTCGAGAGTCAGCAGCACATCGGCGGCAGCGGCGGCGGTGAAGAGCACCGGCCGGTCTTTCGACGCAGGGAACACGACAGGCCAGTCAAAGGTCACGACATCCGGCACCACTTCCAGCAGTGGCTTGAGGCGCTCCCATTCCTCCTGCGCTGGTGCCGCCAGCCGCAGGCGCACGTTTTTCTCCGTCTCCTGCATCACATAGTTGCTGGCCAGCAGCCGCCAGCCTTGCGCCGCGGCGAGATCACACACGGCATGCGAACCGCCCGCCGGACGGCCACACGCCGCAAGCAGCACACTCGCATCCAGGAACAGCTTCACTCCCCGGCGCGGAACTTCCGCATGTCCTCTTCATCCTCGTCCATCCACGCGGAAAGCTGTTCCGGCG
>JBEBGK010000127.1:0-7777 GCA_040081515.1 Chthoniobacteraceae bacterium | reverse complement strand
CAGGATCGCCAGTCGTTCGCCGAGTGTTTCGAGTGCGTGGAGAAGAACAACGTGCTGCGCTGGCCAAGGATCATGAGTTCAGTGGGGCCTTGGCCAATGGTCTTGCCTTCGCGTGGGAAGCCTACATCGAAGCGCTCCAGCGGTGTCCACGTCTTGCCCTTGTCGGTGCTGCGCGTCACGCCGGTGTAGTTCAGCGGCGAAGGCTCGGTGTCGCCGCCAGCGAGGATGAAGAGAATCCATGAGCCATCGGGCAGCTCGCGCAGCGTGGTGTCGCAGACCATTTTGTTCGGCGTGACGCCGTCGTAGGGGATGCTCTTGAAGTCCTGCTTCGCATCCTCCGCAGCCTGCGCGGTCCACTTCGGATCGGGCGTGATCGACTTCGGCAGCCGCGGCGCGAGCGCCTTGTTCACGACGGTTTTGCCGACCGTGGCGCGGCGTTTGATCTCCTCGGGGTCCATCGTCAGCTTGCCGATTTCCGCCTGTTTCTGCATCTGCTCCTCAGTGAACTTCACGTGCAGGATTTCCGCGTCGGTGTGGCGATTCCAGTCATAGAGGATGTGGATGTCGCCGTTCGGCGCCTGGAAGCCGTCCGGATACGAGACCTCCGCGCGGTCATCGATGAGGAAACCCTTGCCCCACGTCCTGCCGTCGTCGTCGGAGATGAAGGCTTTCAAGTTCGACCGGCGCGGCAGACGCGCGTTAATCGGCCCGTTTTTCACGAGCAACAGCTTGCCGCTCGCGAGGCGGCGGATGAAGAAACGCGCGCTCGGATTTTGAATCACGCTGGGTTGCGGTTCGCTCCATGTCGCTCCCTTGTCGGTCGAGACACTCTCGCTGATGCCGTCCTTTGTCCGCGCAAGCATCCACAGCGAGCCGTCCTTGCGCTCGACGATCATGTGCTCGTCGAAGTCCGTGCGCGGAAACGCCACGCCGCCGCGGCGCGTCCATGTCTTTCCCTGGTCGGTCGAGGCGAAGACATTCGCCATGCGGATCGCGTCGAGATCGTGATGCGCTTCCTTGTCCGTGCCGGGGCCGCCGATGCGATCACGCGTCCAGAGCGAAACGGGCAGGAGCCAGTCGCCATTCGAGAGCACCGTGGGCTTGTTCAGCGTGCAGCCATCGGCGAAACGCACCGGCTTCGTCCACACCGGCTCCGCCGCGTCGGGATCGTCGCAGCGGATGAACCAGTCGCCACCGCGCCCGTCGAAGTAGCCGAGGCTCTGATCGAAGAAGCACCACAATCGTCCGAGCGGATCGGTCCAGAGGTTGCCAACGAGGGCGCGACGCTCGTAGCGCACACCATTCAGTTCCCCATCCTGCGGATCAATCACCACGCGCGGCTTCGACCATTTCTTCCCGTCGTCATCACTGGTCGCGAGCATGAAGAATCCATTCGGTGAATCGCCATTGCCCACCCAGCACGCCCACAGCCGTCCCTTCGGTGTGCGATCGATTCCGATGATCATGTTCCCCGGTCGCTTCTCCGCGTCGTATTCGGGACCGGGATTCGTGTTGATCACCGGCGGTTCGAGCGAAAGGTCGAGGATGGCCTTGTCCTGGGCGACGGCTTGAAGGCCGATGAGGGTCAGAAGCAGGAGTGTGTGTTTCATGAGTCAGTGAGGGAGCTTGGAAAGGATTTGCGCGTAGGCTTTGCGGAGGATGGTGATGTCCGAGTCCACGGCGATGCGGGTGAAGCCAAGATCGTAGTGCGGCTGAAGATCGGCCCCGTCGCGGACGAGAATACCAGCGGCTTTGCCTGCGGCTGTTGCGGCGGCGACGACGGTGCGCAGGCATTCTGCGTAGTCCCCCGCTGGGGAGCCGGGGTGCATATTGAGGTCGAACTGCAAGTCGGACGGGCCGACGAAGAGCACATCGATGCCAGCCACACGCGCAATCTCGGCGGCGCGCTGCACAGCTTCGGCGGTTTCGATCTGTGCCATGATGAGCGGCGCGGGCATCGTGTCGCCCGGCGGATTCAGTCCGTAGTCGTAGGCGCGCACGCTGCGCGAGAGACCGCGCTGGCCGCGCGGCGCGTAGTGCGCGGACTGGATGATCCGCTCAGCCTCGGCGGCAGAGTTCACATGCGGCACCATGATGCCGTGCGCGCCCCAATCGAGGATGCGCGCAATGAGGTCCGCGTGCGGTGCGCCGATTCGCACGACGGCTTTCGTGCGGCTGCCTCTCAGCGCGCGGAGTTGATCCGGCACCGTGGCTTCGGTCCCGCTGCCGTGTTCGAGATCGATGAGGACCCAGTCGAATCCCGAGAGGCCGGCGAGTTCCGCGATGACGGGCGAACCGGTAGAGAGCCAGGTGCCGATGCTTGGTGGGGTGGCGTTCATAGGATGGAAAGGTCAGCGTTGGCTGCGAGGCCGCGGAGGGCGAGCGCGATTCGCTCGTGCGTGATGCGTTTCAAATTCGCGCCGCTGCTGCCCGAGCCGATGAGGAAGAAGCCGTCGTCGCGGTCGAAGTATCCCGCGCCGTTGCGGATGACGGCTTTCACGATCATGTTGCGCAGCAAGTGCAGCCAGAAACGGCGCAGGTGATCCGGCGGCAGCGGGCGGATGCTTTCGTAGCCATCGAATGCACGACGGAGAAATGCGGCGTCGTGAAAGCAGGCGAGCAGGGAGAGGTCGTCCATCGGATCGCCGGAGATGGCGTCGTCGAAGTCGATGAAGGCGGCAATGTCGGTTTCGCTGCCGAGGATGTTCCAAAGAGCAAGGTCCTTGTGGACGAGGCAGCCTTGGGACAGTTGCAGCAGGTCGCGACGTGCGACGATGGCTTGCTCGATCTCCGCACTTTGTGCAGCCGACAGGAATTGTCTCTCGACGAGAAAGGCGAGGTGCTGCGCGAGACGCAGACGGAAATAGTCGGCGTAGTTTGAGTGGCAGCCGATCAAAAGTGGTCCGCACAGTCCTCTGTGCGGGCTGGGGTTCCGCACAGAGGACTGTGCGGACCACTCTGGCGGGCCAAAGCCATCGAATGTGATGCCCTGCCATTTCGCCACCGACGCGCCAATGTCGAAGGCGATGCGCGGCGCATCGAGACGGCCTTGCTTGAACCAGTGGTTGAGGTCAGGTGCCGTGATTCGCTCCAGCGCCTGCCATGCGAATGGAACGCGGCTCCGCGTGGCGTCGCAGCCATGCACGATCGGAGTCGGAATCCCGATGGCGCGCACCTGATCGAGCAGGACGGACTCCACGGCGAGATGCCCGTCGCGCTCCGGCCCATTCTCGACGCGGACAAACATCGCGCGGCCATCGATCTCCGCATTCCACGTGAGATGATTCCCCTGACCGGCCCCGGGGCTCAGGACCACTTTCTGCGCATCGAAATGGCGCGAGAGTTCTTCGCGAAGCTGCGCGGTGATGTCGGCGTCTGCGTCGTGCCGTGCATGGGTGCCGTGGAAAGCGGCCGGGCGGTCGCATTTCCAATAGTAGATGTCGCGACGGCTCACGGCTGGCGCGTGGTCGTCCGGGACTTCCACCATGAAGCGAGGAGACCGCCGAGGATGTTTTGCATCACACCGCTGAAAACCGCGGCCGCAGCGGCGAGTGGCATCGTGGGGAAATGCTGGCGGGCGAGCACGGAGGCCATGCCGCCGTTTTGCATTCCGACTTCGATGCTCACTGTACGAGCGATGGATTCGGGATAGCGCAGCACCTTGGTGACGGCGTAGCCGAGGGCGAAACCAATCACGTGCAGCAGAAAGGCCGCGAGGGTGAGCTTGCCGAAATTCCCCGCGATCGAATCTGCACTCGCGGCGACGATGCCGCCGCTGACGAGCGTGAATGCAACGACGGCGATGGTCGGCCCCCAGCCGCCGATGCGATCAGCAGTGCGCGGGAATTTCCAGCGAATCAGCACGCCGAGCACCACGGGCGCGACGACCATCTGCAACGCAGAAAGGCACAGGCCCAGCGCATCCACGGGAACGTATTTGCCGGCCAGCAGGACACACCACGTCGGCGTGAAGAGGAATGACATGAGCGTCGAAGCCAGCGTGAGCACGACCGAGAGCGCCACATTCGCCCCTGCGAGATAGCTGATCATGTTTGAAGCCATGCCGCCGGGGCAACTCGCGACGAGAATGATGCCAACGGCGATTGCAGGATCGAGCCGGAGCATCGTGGCGACGAGCCAGCCCGTGAGCGGCATGATCGTGTATTGCGCGCCGAAGCCGAGCGCCACGCAGCCCGGCATGCGCGCGATGGCCTTGAAGTCATCGATGCTCAGCGTGAGCCCCATGCCCAGCATGGAGGCCGCGAGCGCCCAGAAAATCCACGGCCCGCTGAACCACAACATCGTGTGCGGCCAGAAAAAGGCGATCACCGCGAGGCTGACGAGCCACACCGGGTAGAGGTTGTTAATCCAATCGAGGAAGCGTTGCATGATTCACGAGGGGCGGAGTTGTGATGGAGCGGGTCAAGGCTCCATCTGCTTCAAGACCGTGCCCGGACCTTCGACGAGGAGCACCATCTTCCTAAAACGCAGCCGCTCTCCGGCTTTCACGTCTTTGCGATAAAGACTAACGCGATTGATCTCGCCGGGGAAGAGCTGCACCTCGGGCACATCGACTCTCGTGAAGCCAGCCAGCTTCAGCGCTTCCTCCTGGCTCGCGGCCTTCGGGCGCGCAGTCGGCGTGAGGGCGAAAAGCGTGCCCGCTTTGGTGACCTCCACGTTGATCTTCTCGATGCTCGTGCGGAGAAAGGGCAGGCCGCGCACTTGCTCGGGCATTTCTTCGATCACGTAGTCGCGGTCGGTGAAGAGCTTTGCGCCCACTTTCATCACTGCCGCTTCCTCAGGTGGCGGGGGCGGGAGGGGCTTGCGTGTCTTGCCTGCCTGCGACTCGAACTGCACCACGTCCTCCAGCTTGCCGAACATGATGCGATCGGTGCTGCCTTTGTGATCGCTTTGCGAGACCACCAGCCAGATCACGCCGTCGTGCTCGTGGAAGGTCGGGTATTGGAAGGATTCCGGCGTCTCGAAGCGGTATTTGCGTTGCCACGTTTTGCCATCGCGGGAGATGTCCACGTTGAACACGCTGCGGTTGCAGTTCTGGATGCGGGTGTTTTCCTGCCAGCCAAGGTAATAGAGGCCGCCGAAACGGTCGAAGGTCGGCTTCGAGTTGAGGCCGTTGGGCACGAAGGGCTTTGGCGCGGCGACGGACCAAGTTTTGCCGTCCTGGCTGCTGGTGAAGTGATAGTTGCCCCCGTCGTTGCGCACGATGGCCATCCAGGTGCCATCAGGCAGGCGGTTCACGGCGGATTCGCTGAGCTGCTGCGACTGCGGCTCGTTGTAATGGCCGATGACCTCGAAGGTCGTAAAGTCGTCGTGCAGCACGGCGAGGGCGTTTTGTTTGCCGGGGAAGTTGTTGAGCGCCACGTAGCGGCGGCCGTCGAACTGCTTGAACGAATCGAAGATGTAGAGGCCGTGATTGACCGGGGGCCTCGTGAAGCCCAGCGCCGCGGCGTCTGCATGGAAATGCCGCGGCTCCATGTCGAAGGTCCCCGCCGCGGTCTTGAGCTTCGCCTTGTGGATGCTGCTCTCGAACGTCTGCGTGCGAAGGTCGAAGTCGCGGTACCACGTGACCGCCTGCTCCTTCGCCGGCTGGCTGCAAAAGTACGTGCGCAGCGTGTGCTCATCTTTGCGGATGATGCGCGGCACAAAGACCTGCGCCTCCGGCAGGGTGACGTTGGCAAACGCCTGGCCCGCCCTGGCGAGCAGATGCGTCTTTTCCACGCGGAGTGTCTGCAGGTTCACCACCGTCAGCACGCAATACATCGCCGCGCCCGCGCCGTGGCCCGGTGCCACATCGTTGTCGTGCTCGACGATGTAGGCACGCTCGCCGACACAGACAAACTCCGCATCATGCGCCCCCTTCACCTGCGGCGCGGAGACCTTGATCAGCCGCTCCATCACCACATCGCCCGCGAGCCCCGGATCCCAGCCCGGTGGCAGCAGACTTGGCGAGAGAACGCCCGTCTTTGCCTCCCTGGCCAAGGTATCCGTCTCCGCGAGCTTGAAGCGCGTGCTCACCACGCTGTTCTTCTCAGAGCCAGCAGCATACTTGATGTAAGTGGTCGCGATGAGGGTTCCATCCTTGAGGAGTTCGAGATCGGAATAGCCGCAGTCGGTGCTGCCGGTGCCGGGCTTATCCAGCGCGGTGCGGGCGGCGTTGTGCAGGAGCTTGATGCGATACTGGCCTTCGCGGCGGTTCACGATGTCATCAAAGGTGCCGACCCAGGCCACATAATGGCCGTAGGTGACGCTCGTCTTTGCCATGTCGCGAAAGGCAATGACCAGTCGTCCATCCGGACCGCGCTTGATGACGTGCCGATCCCCCGTGAGCGCCGCGGGCAGTTCCTTTGGCTCGCTCCAGGTGCGGGCGTCGTCATTGCTCACGGAATACAGCGAATGGTGCTTTCGTGTGTTCTCTCGCATGAGCATCAAGAGCTGTTTCCCGTCAGCCGAACGGATCACGCTCGGCTGCGCCCATTGTCCGGGCACGACGAGAATGACGCGCTCCTTGCTCCACGTCAGACCGCCATCGACCGATTCACTCTGCCACACGACGGGGTGCGGATCCTTGGCATTCGCAGGGTCGCGCCGGTCGGACCACATGATGAGTCGCTTGCCGCCATCGAAGGGCAGAATGCTCTTGGGCGCGACCTCGCCCACGAGGCCGATTTCGGTCATGGATGACCATGTCTTCCCGCCGTCTTCGGAAACGGCCCGGCGGAGGTTGCCTGGAAAATCGCAACCGCCGAAGACGAAGAGGCGTTCGACGCCGTGCGGATCGGTGAGGCGATGCATGACCGGAGTGGTCGTCTTCACCTCCTGCCAGCCGGACGGCGTGGGCAATGGCGCGCTCCAGCTAAGCCCCCCGTCGTCGCTGCGGGCGAGCGGACCCAGGTGCCCCGCGTGATTCATGCACCAGGCGGCAAACATCGTCCTGCCATCCGCCATCAAAACGGTGTCGCAGTGCCCTTGGTAAACCGTGTCGGTGCCGCGGGCGATGACGACCTGACGTCCCGTGTCACCGGAAATGTCCACCGTGGGAATCGAAATCTCGCGCGAGGTGCCAGGCGTCGGCCCTCGAAAGGCGGGTGCCTCTGCGGCTCGGAGAAGTTGGCCGCAGAGGAGCGAAGCAATCGCTACGAAGCAGAAAAGGTGTCGGGGAGTCATGATGGGTGAAGACGCAAATGATGACCGCTCTTCACGGCTTGAACAGCCGGATGGCGTGTTATGCTAACACCGTGCCCACGATTTCCGCACCCACGCTCAAAGACATCGCCTGCGCCACGGGCGTGTCGATGATGACGGTGTCGCGAGTGCTGCGCGGCGCGCCGAAGGTGGCGGCGGAGAAACGGGAGTTGGTGCTGAAAGAGGCGAAGCGGCTCAATTACCAGCCGGATCCGCATTTGATGCGAATGATGCAGGCGGTGCGCGGCAAGAAGGAGAAGCGGCTGCGGGCGGTCATCGCCGTGATCCGCGAGCATGTGCCGAAGGATGGCTTGTTGAGCCCCTCGTATCAATACGTGCCCATCGAGGACATCCGCCGGCGCGCGCACGGGCATGGCTACGCGGTGGAGGAGTTTTTTCTGGGCAAGGACGGCCTCACGCCGAAACGGCTGCAAAAGATCCTGCACGCCCGTGGCATCGAGGCCGTGATCGTCTCGCCGCAGAGCATGCAGCTTCCGTGCAGCAATCTCGACTACTCGCCTTTCGCCGCGGTGACCTTCGGCAATGCGATGAGCACGCCCGCGCTGCACATGAC
>JBEBGK010000978.1:0-1962 GCA_040081515.1 Chthoniobacteraceae bacterium | reverse complement strand
CTTCAAGGAGCCCGACGTGAGGATGAAGCGCTTCACGAAAGCGACATCTTCGTCGTTCAGCAGATCGAGCCAGCGTTCGGATTTCGTGTCGGACATGCGCAAAACGTAAGTACGCTTTCGTTTTGTGTCAAACAAAAAGAAAGTATGTTTTCTTTTTATTGATCAAACAGAGTCAGCCGACTTCGTTCCCTGTCGAGCCAACAATTCCCGGAAGAAACGACCAGCGAGATCAGCGTCGGCGAAATCAAGCTCTCGCGCAAAGCCGCGATGAAAGAGCGCGACGAAGCCGCGCGGGAACGGCGCGCCCGCGGCGCCGCCGCCTGCAAGCGCGAACTAAACTTCGCCTGACGCGTTACTTGAAACCCCGGGGCCTTCACTGGCTCCGGGGTTTCTTTTTTTTACCGGCCTCCACGGACTCCGCTGGCTGTGCGGGAGGCTGCCCGCCGGTCGCTGATCTATGCCCGCGAGGGCATCGTATCGCCGGCGGCCAGTTGGAAAGTGACACCCCACGCCTTTCGGACATCATGAGAGCAATCCATGCGAAGCTTGCTTCTATTTCTGGCGTCCGGGTTGGCGGCGACTGCCGCGCCAAATCCCGGTGAGCTCCGCGCCGAAGCCCGTGCCGCGGAAAACGCGCGCGATTTTGCCACAGCAGCGGAACGGTATGAGAGCGCAGCGGCAGCCGCGCTGGCGCAGGGGGATCCAAGGACTGCATTCCACGACTTGCACAAAGCCGGCTTTAGGGCGCTGTCCATCGAAGCGAACGAACGTGTGGTGGCGATAGCTAGGCGGGCGATCGGCATTGCGGAAGACATTCTTCCGGGGTTGGCCGGCGACGAAAGGGAAGCCGTCCATTTCTGCCGCCTGGAATGTCGCTCGCTCCTCGATCGATCGCTAGCGAACATGGGCCGAATCGCGGAAGGCTACGCGGAACTCCGCGGGCTATGGCGGGACATCGGGCAATACCGGGCCGCCGAGGAAGGGGGCGCTCCTGGCGAGCCCCGGCAGGCTGCTGATCTCGGTAGCTGGAGCCCAAAGCTTCGGAGCCTCTTCTGGCGGGCGACGACGCGTGAGGCCGAGTATCTGGACATCATGGGACGAACTCAGGAGGCGGCGGCGATTCTTCGCAACGCAGTCGTCCAGGTCGCGGCACTCGGACGTCCGATGGACGACGAGAACTTCTACGCCGCGAAAATCAGCCCGGCACTGGCGACGATCATTTATTTTCTCGGCTACCGCCGTGAGGCGATCGAAATCCAACGTGCCGCAATCTCCAATCAAGCGGTGCGCCTCGCCGGATCGAGTCTCTGGGGGGCGCGGATCAATCTCCTGCGGCGCGTCGCAAAATACGAGGGGCCGAGCAAGGCAATCCTCGCCGAGGCCGAGGAGTGCCACCGCCAGTTGGTCCGGCTTTCACCGACGGGCCGCAGCGCGAAGACGGCCATCCTGATCGAGAAGATGCGGGCCGATTGCGATGCGAACTATGACTCCGCCGGAAATCTCCGCCGTCTTGCGAATGAACTGCACCGGGACGGGATGACTTTCGACGGCACCTACGGCGATCGCGATGCCCTTGTCGCCGCTGCCGATAAGCCGGGGCTGGATGGTGATTTCGTCCGCGTCCTCAACGAAATGCGCAGGCAAGGCAACAACCGCGGTGAACCAATCCTCTACCGGGACTATGCCGGGTACCTTCGCCGCACCGGAAGTGCTGACAAAGCCCTCCCGATCTATCGCGAGGCCCTGCGGCTCGCCGAATCCTTTGGCTGGGGCTTGCACTCGATCCGCCTGCGCCTCGATATCATCGGCACGTTCTGCAAGCTGAGCGATTTCCCTAGTGCGGAAGCCGAGTGGGACGCCTTGAACCTCCATGCCGCAAAGATCGCCGACCTGCCGCCGGATCGCGAACTCGAGATCCGGGTTGCGCGCGTCGAGTGGGAACTCCTCCGCGGGCGGCGAAAG
>JBEBGK010000126.1:0-7784 GCA_040081515.1 Chthoniobacteraceae bacterium | reverse complement strand
TCCCAGGAATTCACCATGACAGAAAGATGAAGACTTTGTCATCTGCGGCCCACCGGAGAAGTGTGCTCCCAGTCTGCTGTGATCGCCATTTCCGACCTGACCCAAGGCAAGGAATCGAAGGAGAGATCGGTATTCGTGACCGTCCTCACCCGACGGACGGTGGACACCAACCAAGGGTGATTGCCACCGCAAGATATGCGGAGTGTGGTTGTCATGTTGGATGCAATTCGCTAGCGAGATAAGTCCCGGATCGTTATTCTCGTGCCATGCACCGCATCATCGCCTCCGCCCTCCTGATGGCCTACATGGCCACCGGAACGCCGGTGATCCCTGCGTCGGTGGCGATGCTTGCCGCGCTGGATGGCAGCCACTCGGTGGCGATCCAAGGTTCAGAGCACGGCACCCAGTTGGTGCTCAGGCATCAGCCTGGCGGATACACACCGGAGATCCAGGACCACACGAGCCCGCTGGCCAGGGTGCTGGTGGCCTTCTGCAGGCCGGATGTGCAGCGTGACCACATGCTCTCGACGGCGCAGATCTCAAGCAGTGCAACCCCAGTCCGGGGAGACGCCAAGAGTGAGATCCAGAACGCTTCGAGCGCGGAGCTGCAGGTGCCTGCGCAGATTCTCACCGTGGAACTCTGGTGCGGACGTGACATGATCCGCGTCCCCGTGCCGGCCACGTCATCCCGTGATGTGGCGCGACGGCAGCACAGCCGTGTGCTCGCCACTGTGCAGTTGCTCGTTTGAGACAACTCGGGACGTGCGCAGCGGGTCATCGCACCGCGCTGTGATGCGTCCGCTGCTCCAGCCCATTCCGGCTGGTGATTCGTGACCTCACGGCGGGGCGGACTGCGCCCTCATGGCCACAGGGTCAGTCACACCGCCTGTTGCGCAGGCACACTCTCATTTTTCCCACACTCCATTCCATGAACAAATCAATCACATCCACACCACTCCGCGGATCACGTCCGCATCCTGGCTGGAGACTTCTGCTTCCGGCAATCCTTCTGTCCATCCTGCCACTCCACGCTGCTCCACCTCCGGGGCGGCTGCTTGCGGCGCAGTGCTCCCAGTGTCACGGCACCAACGGGCAGGCCGTCTCCGGCTTCGAGTCCATCAGCGGCAAGAACGCCTTCGGGATGTTCAAGGAGCTGCGCGAGATGAGCCGGCGGCGTCCCGAGTCGATCATGGACCTGCAGGCGCGCGCCTACACGGAGGCGCAGCTGCGCCTCATCGCCAACTACCTCGCCACCCTGCCACCGGGCAACAGCGAAGAACTCGATGACTGATCCGCGAACCTCACACCACTTTTTTCCAAATGAAATCCGATCGTAGAAATTTTCTGAAGTTCGCCGGGCTCGCCTCGGCATCATGGGCGCTGTCAAAGCCGGTCAGCGCCGCTATCACTCCTCCGCACGTGCTAGTGGTTGGCGGCGGATTTGGCGGAGCCACCGTGGCGAAATACCTCAAGCTCTGGGGCGGCAACATTGATGTGACGCTCATCGACCGCAGTTCGAGCCACTACGCTTGCATCCTCTCGAATCTCGTCATCACCGGCGCGATCCCGATGGATCGCATCAAGCTCGGATACGCAAACCTTCAGTCCAAACGCGGCGTGAACTTCGTCCAGGGCGAGGCGCTCGCAGTGGACCCGGCGGCGCGCGAGGTGACGGTGAACGTCGGCGGCACGCGCTACGCCTACAGCTACGACAAGCTCGTGCTCTCGCCGGGCGTCGAATTCACGCCACCCGCCGGTAACTACAACGCCGACCTCACCCCGCACGCATGGAAGGCCGGGCCGCAGACGCTGCTCTTGAAACAACAGCTCAGCGCCATGACGAAGACCCAGACGTTCGTGCTCACCATTCCGAAGTCGCCCTACCGCTGTCCTCCCGGGCCCTACGAGCGCGCGTGCGCCGTCGCGGACTACCTGATCCGGAAAAAGAATGGCGCGCGCATCGTCGTGCTCGATGCCAATGCCTCCATCCAGGCCGAGCCCAAGAACTTCGGCAATGCATTCAACGGTATCTACAAGAACGTCCTCACTTACATCCCGAACGCCACCATCCTCGGCGTGGATTCGCAGGCGAAATCCGTCACCACGCCGCAGGGCGTTTTCAAGGGTGCCGTCGTGAACATCATTCCTACCCATCGCGCGGGCCAGATCGTCACCGACGCGGGCCTCGCCGATGATCCCACCGGACGTTGGGCGCTCGTGGACCCGCTCAGCTACGCGTCCAAGGTTTCCCCGGACATCCACATCCTCGGCGACTCGCAGGGCACCGGGCAGCCGAAGTCCGGCCACATGGCAAATTCGCAGGCGAAAGTGTGTGCCGACGCCATCATCCGCGCCTTCAGCGGCGAATCGCCCGACCCGTCGCCCGTGACCAGCTCGGCCTGCTTCAGCCCGATCACGTCCAGCAAAGCAGCGTGGCTCACCGCGTCATTCCAATACGACCCGGTCACGAAAGCGATGAAGCGCGTCGAGGCATCGTTCGCCGAAGCTCCGGAACCGACGAGCGACGGAATGCAGCAGATGTATCAATGGGCCGATAACATCTTCGCCGATTCGTTCTCGTGAGTTCACGCAGCCTTCTCGCCGACTGAACATTCAGTGTTCCATCATCCATTCGCTATTCGTTAGCGACCGCGAGGCACGAAGGCGGGCGGTGGGTTTCGATGGCACAATGGCCGGTGCTGCTTCGGTGCGGACGGCGTCCGAACATCGCTCTGGCGGCTTGCATGGGCATTCATCCGGACTTCTTGAGTCCTCCGGAAGAGCGTCCATTGCATCGCCGCCGACGCGGAGAATTAAGAAACCTTCACGCGGCATTCACCACGGATTCATCTGCCCAGGCTAAGCATGGGTCATGAACGGTGCCCATCTCCATCTCGCCCTCAATCACCTCCCAGTGATCGGCCTCCTGTTTGGCCTCGGCGTGCTTTTCGTCGGACGCCTCATTCGCAGCGATGTCACCATGCGGGTCGCGCTCTGGCTGCTCGTCGCGAGCGGTCTCTTCGCAATCCCGGCCTACATGACCGGCGAGCCGGCCGAGGACATCGTCGAGAGACTATCCGGCATTTCAGAGACGCTGGTCGAGCGACATGAGGATGCAGCATCCATCTCGCTCGCCGCGGCGCTCGTGTCCGGCGTGATGGCAGGAGCGGCACTTTTCCTCGCTCGGGGCGCACGCGCAGTGGGACGGGTTCCCTTCATCATCGTCTCGCTCGCCGCAATCGTTGCGGCTGGGAGTATGGCTTGGACGGCCAAACTCGGCGGCGAGATTCATCACCCGGAGATTCGAACGAAGTAACTCCCTCAGGCCGTGCAACCGTCCTCACCATTCCTGAAAGCCCTGCTCACGGTCACCTTGATCCTGCTGTCCGTGCTCTGGACGCGCGCCGGTGTAGTATTTGAACAGCCGCACAACGGCTCTGGTGCGCTGCGGACGTCCTCGCGCTATCAGCCGAACGGGACGGACTACGACCAGTTCGTGTGGGACTCGTTCAGCGTGCCCACCGCGCAGGCGGTGACGGAGATTCGCTGGCGCGGCGGCTACGATCCGCAACTAGCTTATTGGGGCGGCAACCTCGTGAACTTCCGGGTGTCGATCTACGAGTCCACGCCAGGACTCTCCCAGCCGTTACTCGGGCCGGGATACCCGGGCACTCCCGCCACTTTGGTGGCCTATGACACGGGGGACAAGGCTGGCGAGACGAGCGCGGGCGTGTTCGGCGGCGTGGAAATGTTTGATTACCACTTTGTGCTGCCCACCGTGTTTCAGGCGCAGGCGGGAAAGTTGTATTGGATCCAGATCGAGGCCGAATTCACAGGCGGACTGCCCTACTGGGGCTTCGCGGCGGGCACGGGCAACGGGTCGTATTTCCGACGTATCGCGGGACAGGCCGATTTCTATTTCCAGTATGCGCCGGGCGACGCGGCATTCAGCATCGTGACGACCGACGGTCCGATTTACACGGTCGCGGCGAGTGCCTCGCCGGCGGGCAGCGGCACGATTGCGAACACGGGTCTTTACCCGAACAACTCCGCGGCACCGCTCATTGCCACGCCGAATGCGGGCTACGCCTTCGTGA
Source organism: Chthoniobacteraceae bacterium (assembly GCA_040081515.1). Lineage (GTDB taxonomy): Bacteria > Verrucomicrobiota > Verrucomicrobiia > Chthoniobacterales > Chthoniobacteraceae > SXWH01. Next base: position 3,687 of record JBEBGK010000126.1, on the reverse strand, counting down.
ACTGGACGGACAATGGCACCGTGGTGAGCACCGCGTCGAACTACACATTCACGGTCACGGGCAATCGCACGCTCGTCGCCAATTTCTCCTCAGGCTCGACAATCACGACTGTGGCAGCGCCACTCACCGGCGGCACCACGAATGGCGACGGCAGCTTTGCGAATGGAAGCACGCGCACTGTGGAGGCCGTGCCTTCCGCAAACTACTCCTTCGTGAACTGGACCGAGAACGGCGTGCAGGTGAGCACGAATGCGTTTTACACCTTCACCGTTACGGCCAATCGCAACCTCGTGGCCAACTTCACCCCGACGGCGACGAACCTCGGCATCGTCTTTTCCCAGCCGCCCGCAAACTCCGGCACACTCCTTAATTCTTCCTACCTCGCGCCGGACGGGAACGTGGACGGAATGGAGTATCGTTTTGAAAAATTCACGTGCTTCGCCCCGCAGAACATCTCGCACCTGCGCTGGCGCGGCGGCTACGCGGGCAACAACCGCGCGACAAATCCCGTCACGGACTGGGTCATCCAAATCTACGGCTCCATCCCGGTCGGCTCGCAGCCGGACCTCGGCACGGGCCCGCTGAAGACCTACGAAATCGCCGGCAACGCGAACGAGACCGCGGCCGAAGTCGTTGGCGGCGTGCAAATGTATGACTACTCGCTTACGCTGCCCACGTCCTTTCAAGCGCAGGCAGGCGTGGGGTATTGGGTTCAAATCGAGGCGTGGCAACATGGCTACCCACTCACGTGGGGCAACGCCACGGGCATCGGCGGCAACGGCACCCACTTTCGCAGGCTCGGAAACAGCTACTATGGAGGCACAGGCGACCTGGCCATCACGCTCAGCGCGGCGACGCCGACGAATTACGCCATCGCAGCACCGCCGTCTTCCGTCGCTGGCGGCAGCGTCACCGGCGGGGGAACTTACGCGCTCAATGAAACCGCGACGGTCTCCGCCAGCGCGAAGGCCGGCTTTGCCTTCGTGAACTGGACTGAGGGCGGCGTGGCGGTGAGTTCTTCCGCGCTCTATCAATTTCCCGCCACGGCAAATCGCACGCTCGTCGCGAACTTCCAGCCCACCTATCAGCTCGCGCTCGCGAGTTCCTCGACAACGATGGGCACCGTCGCAGGCGCGGGCACCTTCCTCATCGGCACGAATGTCACGGCGACCGCCACCGCGAAGCCCGGCTACGTGTTTGTAAAATGGACCGAAGCCGGCACGACGGTGAGCACGTCTCCGAGCTACACCTTCAGCATCCTCGCCCAGCGCAGTCTGCTCGCGAACTTCGCCGTCGGATTCACGATGACCGCCACTTCGTCCTTCGCCCCCGGCGGCACGGTGATTGGCGCAGGCGGCTACGCCACCGGGAACAGTGGCACCCTCGTCGCCACGCCCGCAGTCGGGTATCAGTTCAGGAACTGGACTGAGGCTGGCGTCGTCGTCGGCAGCGACACCACCTACAATTTCACCGCCACCTCAAACCGCACACTGGTCGCAAACTTCCTGCCCATCGTGGACATCGGCAATGTAGCGCCGGGCACGCATTTCATCGTCTGGCCCGCGTCCGCGGCAGGATGGGCGCTGCAGGAAAGCCCTGATCTCAGCGCCGGAAGCTGGTTCGCCTCAAACGAGCCGATTTCCGTCAGCGGCGGCAACAACCAGATCGTAATCACATTTACGAGCGGCAACCGCTTCTTCCGCCTCAGACACCCGTGATCACCGAGGCAAACCTTCATCAACCTTCAGTCATTGGCACCTCATGCGACAAGGAACCCAACCGCTCACTGGCGGGCGAAGGCGGCAAAGAAAGCGGGATATTCATTTCGAAAGCGGTTCGAGATCGCTGGAGAAGGGCGCACCCGACGCGGGTCGCTCCAAGATTAAAGAACCTTCATCCCAGATTCACTCAGCACTCACTTTTGAGCACTAATGTTGAGGAATGAAAAGCACAGTCCCCGCAGTCCACTCGCGCCAGATCCTGCGATTCGTCTCCGCCTGCCTCGGAGCGCTGGCGTTGTTCGCTTCGCCGGACACGGCTTCGGCGCAGTCGATCACGATCGCCAATCCGAACTGGAACATCACGCTCTCCGACTTCGGTTATTCGGACTTCCTGCTCGATAACACGCCGGGCTTCCAGGGCCGGGAGTATCTCTCCGGCGAATGGGGTGCGGCGATCGGCTATACGAACAGTGGCGGGACGGTCACGCCCAAGTGGCTGGAGCCAAACTTCTCCTACCCCGACTGGGTCACCAACTCCACATTCCACTTCGTCTCGCATATCACGCAGACCGGGTTGAACGCGGATAACCTGCCCATCGCGGAATCCATCATCGCCAATAGCGATCTGCAAATCACCCTGCACTATGAGATGCTCGATACGGTGGTCGGCACGCCGATGGGAACCGCGGCCGCATCGACCGGCGGTGCTGGTGCCTCCATCAATAGCGGGCGCTATGTGCTGAAGCAGACCTGCACCATTAAGAACATCTCGGGTGCGACGATTTCGAATATCCAGCTCTTCCAATTTCTGCATGGCTTGCAGTCGCAGCGGGGCGTGTATGACAACCGGACCTACAGCGGTCCCCAGAGTGGCTTCCACTACGACGTGACGCTGGCGGGTGTGGATTCCGGAGCGGTGGGACCGGGCAGTTCGACCGCGGGTCTGGAGGATTTCATTGGCTTTCACGCGAGTGTCCCCCCCAGCGGCTACGAGATCGGCTACTACGGAATCGAAGGCAACGGCGTCGATAATCACAGCGTGGGCAAGCCCTCGGATGGCGTGCATTTCTCCATTGAGAACAACTGGCTGAGCGCGCCGCATTCCTCGCGGCTGGGGACGGATTACTTTGCGCCTGCGCAGCGCTGGGTCGCCGGTACGCAGCGATGGGATCTTGGCACTCTCGCAGCGGGGGCATCGGTCAGCCGTGACGTGATCCTCAGTCTGGTGACAGGCACGAAGGTGGCCACCGGCACCGGCAGTTCCGGCGGCTGCAATGGCGGATCGAGCGTGCCTGGCGGGCTGGACTATCAGTTTGAAGATGTGACTTCGTCCGGCTCGTGCTTTGCGGAATTCTCCAAGGCAAATAACGCGGAACTCGCGGTGCGGATCGCGGCGGGTGAATTCGGCACTCTCAATTTTCCCACGCCGGGCAGTCCGGCGCAGGTGTGGGATGTCGGATTCAGCGGCGCTTACGCAGGCATGGTGAATCTGACCTTCGCCTACGATCCGACGGTGCTGCCGGCGGGCTTCGATGAGACCTCGCTTTCCATCCACCACTACAGCGCCGTGGGGTGGCAGAATCTGACAGGCACAGTGGATACGCTCACACACACGATCACGGTCAGCACGAGCACGCTTGGGGCTTTCGCGCTCGGAGTGGATGGCGCCACCATCTTCCAGATCGATACGGGCGTGTCGCCGACCAACAGCGGCAACGTCACCGCTGGCGGCACCTATGCGCAGGCGTCGAGTGTCACCCTCGTGGCGGCAGCCAGTTCGGGGTATGTTTTCGCGAACTGGACGGAAGGCGGGGCGATCGTCAGCACCTCGCCGAGCTACACGTTCGCCGCGCAGGCGGACCGCACGCTCGTGGCGAACTTCGTTCCTTTGAATGGGGCCGTATCCATCACGACCAGTTCGCTGCCCTCCACAGGCGGCTCCACAGGCGGCGACGGCGCCTATGCT
>JBEBGK010000125.1:0-7785 GCA_040081515.1 Chthoniobacteraceae bacterium | reverse complement strand
CGCCGCGGGAGTCCGTGTCCAGGAAATGTCCGAACGATTCGGAGTGCATGTGCGAAATCTGTTCGTCTGGTTTTCGACGACGGGGAGGAAGTTCAAGAACATCAAGAAGGTCGCTCCCGGCCGGTATCGGCTTGTCGGCGGGGCTTGATTTCCTGAATCGGTAGCAGGGGTGTGGGTTTGCCGGCAATCGGCCTTGGCCGTTGCGTGGTCGCCCCCCTGCGGTTCCGGTCAAAATGGCGCGGTCCTTCCCCCCGACCGCCCGTCCTGAGTTCGGTGCGCCGCCGGGATTTCCCCTTGCGGCAGTGCGGATCGTCGCTTATCGGATTTGGAGCGTGCCGGACAGTCAGTTCGCGCACCTTTCCTGAAACCCGACGACCCGATGAACCCCCGCCCGGCCGACTTCCCAGTCTCCATCCCCGGGGCGATGTCATCGGCGGTAATTCTTTCCAGCCGTCTGTTGGTTTGGATTTTGGAAAGTGTGGGGCTCTGCATGGCCGTTTGTACGCACCGAAGAACCGACGCAAGCCGCCCCCAGTCCGGGAGCGGCGACGGCTTCGGGAACGAAACCTCAACTGATCACGCACCGTATGAAATCCAACGATACCCGGTCTCAGGGTCGCCGCCATGGCCGTGGTGGCCGACGCCGGCCAAATTACCGCGACGGCCAGCAGCGCCGCGCATCCCAACCCGAAGCCCCGAGGAAAATCTCGCTTTGGAAAAGGTTCCTCTCCCTTTTCACCGGCGGAGGAAAGCCGCGCAGCGCATCGCCTGCCCGCGTCCAGGAGCCGCGTCCGCAGCCTGAGAGGCGCCACCCGGGTCCGCCCGAGCGCGTCGAGGTCACCTCGACGAAGCTCTACGTGGGCAACCTGAGCTACGACGCCACCGAGAGCGACCTGCTCGAACTCTTCAATGGCGTCGGCAAGGTCCAGAATGCCGAGATTGTGACGCATCAGGCCACTTACCGTTCGAAGGGCTTCGGCTTCGTGACCATGCTCACGCTCGACGAGGCGGTCCGCGCCGTCGAGACGCTGCACGACAAGGCCTTCATGGGCCGCAAACTGGTCGTCAGCGGCTCAAAGTCTGGCGACCGTCGTGACTCTCGCGACTAGTGCCGTGGGCAAGGCGAACATCAGTCTGTAATCGCCGGATCTTTCCGGGCCAGGATGCCGGCTGAATCCCGCGATCTGCCGGCCGCCCCGCGTGGCCGTCCGTTTTTCGTCCTCGGGCCGACCGGAGTTGGCAAAAGCGAAATCGCCGCCGGGCTCGCAGCGCGGATCGGTGGCGAAGTCATCGGCGCGGACGCGTATCAGGTTTACTCCGGCCTCGATCTGCTCAGCGCGAAACCCTCCGCGGAGCTTCGTGCGCGCGTGCCGCATCACCTCGTCGGCGAGGTGCCGCTCTCCGCGCGGTTCGATGTCGCGCAGTGGCTTGCCCGGGCCCGGGAATGCATCGCGCAGGTCGCTGCGCGCGGCCGTGTGCCGATCGTGTGCGGTGGCACCGGCCTCTACATCCGCGCACTGACCCGGGGGCTTTCGGATCTGCCCGGCGCGGATGCGGAACTCCGCCGCGAACTGGAGGCGCAGCCGCTGCAGGCATTGGTCGCCAGGCTTCGTGAACTAGACCCGGCGACCACGGTGGATGTCATGAATTCCCGCCGCGTGGTCCGGGCGCTCGAGGTCTGCATCCTCACCGGGCGCCCGTTCTCGGGTTTCCGGACCGAATGGGAATCCGGGGCCCCGGTGCGCGGCGTGATCCTTGGCCGCCCGCGTGAGGCGTTGTACCGGCGGATCGACGCCCGGGTCGCGGCGATGTTCGATGCCGGCGTCGTCGGGGAAGTCGCAGCGGCCGGTGAGATCGGCCCCACCGCGGCGCAGATGCTCGGACTGCGCGAGATCCGCGCGCTGCTCGCCGGCTCGATCTCGCGCGAGGAATGCATCGCCGCCATCCAGCGCGCCACCCGCAACTATGCGCGAAGGCAGCTCACCTGGTTTCGCAAGGAACCGGGCTTCGTGCCCGTCGAAATTCCGGAGGGATCGGAGGACTCCGCTGTCCTGCTTCGTCTCGTCGCGCTTGCCAGCGAGGGCTCCAAGGCCGCATGAGCGGTGGCCACCGTTCGTGCGCAGGCGCTTCCGAAAACGATCAGTTGGGCGGCAATGCAAGACGGATGGGACGGAAAAAGAGCTTGCCGGCAAGGGCTTCCGCCGTAATTTCCGCGTCCCGCAAGCGGGGAATTCCAGAGTAGCTCAATGGTAGAGCATCCGACTGTTAATCGGACGGTTGTAGGTTCGAGTCCTACCTCTGGAGCCACTTTCCCGGACAGGCCTGATGTTTGCATTCAAAGGGGAACGACGCTACTAGTCCGCAATGCCGCGCTACGACGCTTACACTGCCCAGCATGAGTCGCCGTCCCCGACGAGGGGTTGGTTCATCTCCGCGCTCACGGGCTCGCTTGTGGTTCATGCGGGGCTGGCGATCTTTTTCAACTTCAAGACCCTGGAAGACTTCGGGCCCGCGGAATTCCCGCCGGCGAAGGCCGAGTCCACGCTGCATCGCGTGAAGATTATCGACGAGAAGCCGAAGAAGCCGGACGAACTGAAGGCCGTCCTGCCCGAGGCGAAGAAGTCCACGGAGAAGAAGGAACTCACGCTGCCTGCGGAATTGCCCAAGCCCGACGAGATCAGCGTGGCGCCCAGGCACAAGGCGATCGACACCTCCCAGCTCTTCGCCGGGGAGAAGCCGGCGATCGAGATGGCGAAGCTCGACACCACTCCGAAGTCGAACCCGGACGACCTCCTGCCGAAGCTCGACGATTCGTTTTTCAACTCCGGCCGCCTGGGACCGAAAGTCACCGCGCGTCCGCCGAAGAGCCCGGGCCCCGATGGCGATGGCACTGCGCGCGCGATCCAGGTGGCAGGGCAGGACGTGGACGGCATCCTGAGCGGGCTCACGAAGGGGACGGGCAGCACCCGGCGCCTTTCGCTGCCGGGGAATCTCACGTTCGGCTACGACGACGCCGAGGTGAGCCTCGACGGTCGGGGCGAACTCGACAAGATCGCCGAGGCTTTCCGCAAGTTCCTGGGACCGGAACTCCAGACCTCCAATTTCATCATCGAGGGCCACACGGATCCCACCGGTACGCCGGAATACAACCAGGGCCTCAGCGAGCGCCGCGCGGAATCGGTGAAAGCGTGGTTCGTCGTGAATCTGGGACTGAATCCTGACGTGGTGAAAACGGTCGGATATGGTGCCACGCGACCGGCGGAGGGCGTCCCGCTCACCGGTACGGTCGAGGAACTGCAGGGCCATCGCAGGACGGAGATCATCGTCCGCCGGCCGAAGAAACCATGACGGGATCCGGAGCGCGATTCGCCAAATCGCTCGCAGGCCCGGGATGTCACCCGCGAGCCGCGCGGTGACGGGCTCTTTCGGTCTTTGATCTGCCGGACCGCGTCCGCCATCCTCGCCCTTTATGTCTGTCCCGCCAAATTTTGATTCCATCGAAGCCGTCATCCGTGACATCCGCGCAGGGCGCATGGTGATCGTGACGGATGACGCCGACCGCGAGAACGAGGGCGACCTCGTGATGGCCGCGGAAAAGGCGACGCCGGCGGCGGTGAATTTCATGGCGACGCATGGGCGCGGCCTGATCTGCGCGCCACTCACGGAAGCCCGCGGCCACATCTTCCCGCTCCGGGCGAAGGACGGCGGCGTCCTGCGAAGGGCGGGGCACACGGAGGCCGGGGTGGATCTCGCGCGGCTCGCCGGGCTCCAGCCCGCGGCGGTGATTTGCGAGATCATGAGCGGGGATGGCACGATGGCGCGGCTGCCGGAACTGGTCGCCTTCAAGAAGAAGCATCGCCTGAAGCTCTGCAGCATCCAGGATCTCATCGCTTTCCGGCGTCGCAGCGAGCGCCTCGTCGAGCGCGAGCAGGTGATCAAGATGCCGACCCGGTTCGGCGAATTCGATCTACATCTCTACCGGTCGCTCGTGGACGGCGCGCATCATCTCGCGCTGGTGAAGGGGAAAATTTCGCCGAAACGCGCGACGCTTGTCCGCGTCCACAGTGAGTGCCTCACCGGGGACATCTTCGGCTCGTTGCGGTGCGATTGCGGCAGCCAGCTTCACCATGCGCTCAAGCAGATCGACGCGGCTGGCAACGGCGTGGTGCTTTACATGCGCCAGCACGAGGGGCGCGGCATCGGCCTGCCGGCAAAAATTCACGCCTACAAGCTGCAGGAGCAGGGGCTCGATACCGTCGAGGCAAATCTCAAGCTCGGCTTCGCCCCGGAACTCCGCGACTACGGCGTCGGCGCGCAGATCCTGTACGACCTCGGCGTGCGGAAGATGCGCTTCATGACGAACAACCCGAAGAAAGTCATCGGACTCGAAGGCTACGGGCTGAAGATCGTCGAGATGGTCCCGCTGAAATCCCTGCCGAACAAACACAACGCAAAGTACCTCGAGACGAAGCGTCTCAAGATGGGGCATCTCCTTTAACGCGCGGAGGGCCTAGCTCTGAACTTGCGAAAAACCATCGCAGTGATCGGGGGCGGTCCCGCCGGGCTTCGCGCGGCGGAGGTCGCCGCGGAGGCCGGGGCTGCGGTGACCGTGTATGATGCACAGCGTTCCGTGGGCAGAAAGTTTCTCGTCGCGGGAAAGAGCGGCCTGAATCTCACGAACACTGCTGCTCCCGAGGCGTTCGCCGGCGTGTATTCCGGCCCGGAGATGCCTGCGCACTTCTGGCGCGACTGCCTTGCGCAATTCGATAACACGGCGCTACGGCATTGGGCCGCGGCGTTGGGGGTCGAAACGTTTGCGGCTTCGAGCGGAAAGGTCTTTCCGACACAGATGAAAGCCGCGCTCCTGCTCACGCGCTGGGTCACGCGCCTCGAGACGATCGGGGTGAAATTCATGAAGAATCACCGATGGATCGGCCTCCGGCCCGGGCAGCCGCTGACGGTATTTTTTCAGGATGATGCAACAGGCCACGTGCATGACTCCGTGGTGCTCGCACTCGGTGGAGGCAGCTGGCCCGAGACCGGTTCCGATGGGGGCTGGGTTGCACTCCTCGAGTCGCTTGGCATCGCGGTCCGTCCATTGCACGCGGCGAATTGCGGCTGGGAATGCGCCTGGACGCCCGAGACTCGCGCGCGCGCCGAGGGCCGGCCGTTGCAGAACCTTCACGTGCGGGCCGGGGATGAGCTTGCCATCGGTGAGCTGATGCCCACGCGATACGGCTTCGAAGGCACTCCGGTTTATCAACTCGGGCGGACGCTTCGCGCGATGCAGACACCGGAACTCCGCATCGATTTCAAGCCGGCCCACACCGTGGCGCAGCTCGTCCAGAAAATGGAATCGGCGCGGCGCAACTTTTTGGAAGAGGCGCGCGTACGGTGGAAGCTGCCGGACGCCGCCTGCGCCATCCTCGATCAGTTCCACGGCCCTTTCGATTCCGCGGAAAGACTCGCGGTTGCCGTGAAGGATTGCCACGTGCCGCTACTGGGACCGCGTCCGATCGCAGAGGCGATTTCGTCGTCGGGAGGCGTGTGCTGGAGCGAACTGGATGAGAACCTGATGCTGAAGAAGCTGCCGGGAGTCTATTGCGCCGGCGAGATGATCGACTGGGAGGCGCCGACCGGCGGCTTCCTGCTGCAAGGCTGCTTCGCCACTGGTACGAGGGTGGGAAGGGCGGCGGCGAATGCGGTGCCGACAATCTGTCGGCAGGGATGATGGGCGCAGGCGGCGGGATGGCGCGGAGCAAAAGCACGCTCTGACTCGGTGCACCCGTTTTGAAGCCGAAGAATCGGGCCGACAGGTTGTCGGCCCCACATTCTTACGGACGCGCCTTGCTTGCCTTGTCGTTCGGAAAATCCGCGGGCACCTTTTGCGTGACCTTGCCGGTCGCGGCCCACTCGGTGCCGCGCTGGAGCGTGACGGCGAATGCGACGCAGTTCACCGCCTCCATGTAGTGGCCGAGCGCGGTGTGGAAGACACGGCCCTTGCCGTAGGGAATCGCCATCAACAGCGGCTCCTCCTCGCCGCTTCCGCCTTTGTCCGGCTGCGACATCGCGCTCGCGAGCACGGTCACATTTTTCGCCGGGCCGCGAAGGCGGTCGTAGAGCTCGTCCTGCCGGTGCATGAATGCCGCGGGCAGGCCCTCCATGATCGGATGCTGCGGCGCGCGGTTGTTGAGCACAAATTCATGCTGCTTGCCGTGGCTGCCGCCGCGCCCGGCCGACATGTCCATCGTCCACTTGCCGTCACGCCAGCGGAGATACGGCCCGCTCTTCTCATTGCGCCCGCCCCAGCCGCCGACGCCGATCATTTCGTTGTACGCGAGCCATTCGGAAAATGCGTTGTTCGCCGCATGCACCGGCACGAAGCCGCCGCCTCCGCTCACGTATTTCTCGAATGCGGTCTGCGTCTCCGGCGACCACAGTTCGCCGTTGTAGTTCGACACGACGACGGCGTAGTCGGAAAATTTCGGCTGCCACTTCTCGATGCCCGCGCCTTTCTCCGGAGACGTGGAAACATCCACCGTGAAGAGGCCCGGCTCCTCGAGGATCTGCTTCAGCACCGGCGTCGTCTCCTTCCACTTGTGGTTGTTCTGTCCGTCCACGATGAGGACCTTGATCTTGTCCGCAGCGGTGACGGAGGTGGCGAGTGCGAGGGAAAGCGCGAGCAGGAATTTCATGGCGGGAGATTGCCTGCAAAAGAAGGCGTGGCGCAAGCATCTGCTCGCCCGCCGGAGCAGGGCAGGCGTATAGGAGGCCATGGCATTCTCGTCTTATTCGGATTTCGTCGCTGCGCTCGAAAGGGCGGGGGAGTTGAAACGCGTCAGCACACCGGTCGCCACCGAACTGGAGATCACGGAACTCGCGGACCGCGAGATGAAGTCGCCCGGCGGCGGAAAGGCGCTGCTGATCGAGAAGCCAACCGTCAACGGCGTGGTGTCGCCATTTCCCGTGGCGATTAATACCCTCGGGTCGCACCAGCGCATGGCCATGAGCATGGACGCAAACTCCGTGGACGAAGTCGCTGCGGAACTCGGCTCGCTGATAAAGGCGAAGCCGCCCACGACGTTTCGCCAGATGATGGGTCTGCTCGGCCAGGCGCTCGAACTGCGGCACGCACGCCCGAAGGTCGTGAAGGATGGTCCATGCAAGGAGGTCATCCACCGATTCGACGCTCCGCCCACGCGCGCCGAGCCCTGGCCGGCGGCGCCCGACATCCACGCACCGGTCAGCGGTCACCAGTCACCGAGTCTTCTCAACCTTCCCATCCTCAAATGCTGGCCGCTCGATGGCGGACGTTTCATCACGCTGCCGTGCGTCGTCACCAAGGACCCCGACACCGGCGACCGGAATCTCGGCATGTATCGCATCCAGATCTACGACGACCGCACCACCGGCATGCATTGGCAGCTCCAGAAAGTCGCCGCGCGCCACGGACGCCGTTACTACGAAAAGGGTGAGCGCATGCCCGTCGCCATCTTCCTCGGTGGCGATCCCATGTTCCCCTTCGCCGCCACCGCGCCACTGCCCGACGGCCTCGATGAATTCCTCCTCGCCGGTTACCTCCGCAAGAAATCCGTCGAGCTGGTGAAGTGCGAGACGAACGACCTCGAAGTCCCCGCCAACGCCGACTTCGTCATCGAAGGCTACATCGATCCCACCGAGCCGCTCCGCGACGAAGGCCCGTTCGGCGACCACACCGGCTACTACACGTTGCCCGAGCCGTATCCCGTCTTCCACGTCACCGCCATCACGCATCGCAAGGACGCC
>JBEBGK010000977.1:0-1964 GCA_040081515.1 Chthoniobacteraceae bacterium | reverse complement strand
CACGTTGGCGGGAAAATGCGGCACGCCCTCGCGCGCGCTGCCGTCGAACAGCACGGTCGCCGCCTTCATCCCATCCAGGTCCACGCCGAGCTTCTCCACGTAGGGAATCCCCTTCCAGGCGACCGGCGGCTTGGTGACGGCGAGCTACGATCCTTCGATGGACAAGATCCGGCTGACCGGCGGAGGCGAGATCGTCCTCGGCAGCGCGAATGACACCAGCAATTTCCTGATGGCCATGGGCCTCACGAACAACGGCACGACCGAGGTCCTCTCCCCGAAGGCGCTCGGTGTGGTGAGCGTGTCCAAGGCGATCTCCGACGCGAATCTCCGGACCGCCGTCACCGCGGTGGATGGCGGCGGCAACGGCTCCTTTTCCATCAACGGCGTCTCGATCGCCTACAACGTGAACACGGACAGCGTTTCCACGGTGATGGCGCGGATCAACGCCTCGGGCGCGGGGGTCACGGCGAGCTACGACCGGCTCACCGACCGATTCACGCTGAGCAATAAGACCACTGGCGACACCGGCATGGCGGTGAGCGAGGCCGCTGGCGGCCTGCTGGATGCGCTCGGCCTCGGCGGCGCGGCCACGTTGAACCGCGGAAAGAACGCGCAGTTCTCCCTGGACGGCGGACCCACGCTGACGAGCCTGAGCAACACGCTCGACGGTGAGACCCACGGCATCACGGGCCTGTCGGTCACGGCGAATTCCGAGGGGACGCAGACGATCAACGTCGCCGGCGACACGGCCGCGCTGAAGGCGAAGATCGAGGATTTCATCTCGAAGTTCAACTCGGTGCAGGCGCTCATCGACCAGCAGACGAAGATTACGCCGGGAAGCGACGGCAAGGTCACGGCCGCAATTTTCGCCAGCAACCGTGAGGTCGGCGACATCGGCTCGACCCTGCGGAGCAAGGTGTTCGAGACGGTGCCCGGGCTCTCGGGCACGATCCAGCGACTGGAGAATCTTGGGATCGATTTCAGCGGCACGAAGAATGAACTCGTGGTCAAGGACGGCACGAAGCTCGACGCCGCGCTCACGGGCAGCGCCGACCAGGTGCGCGAACTCTTCTCCAACTCGACCAACGGCCTTGCCGCGCGGCTCAATTCCTTCCTGAGCATCGTGACGGGCACCACGGGGACGCTCGCGACGCAGACCAGCAGCCTTTCCAGCCAGGGCAAGAGCCTCGATGCGCAGATCGCCGCGATGGAGCGCCACATCGGCCAGCAGCAGCGGCTCCTCGAGCAGAGCTTCATCCGGATGGAATCCGCGCAGGCGCAAATCCAGAACCAGCTCGCCTCGCTGGCGAACGCATTCGGCGGTTCCAATTCATCGGGCAAATGAGGACGGCAGGCCTCCTGGCGCTGCTCGCCATCCTTCTTCAGGGCTGCCATTCGGTCCGTGAGGGCATCCGCGCAAAGGTCGTGCGCGCCCCGCAGAATCAGCCGCCGCGTGCCGCCCATTACTTTCTCCCGCCACTGCCCGATCGCAGCCTGCCGATGCGCCGCGTGGCGATGCTGCCGCTCTCGGCCGGACGATTTTCGCCGGAGGCGCTGCGGGACGTCACGGCAGCCTTCCAGGCCGAGCTGTCACGCAAGACGCTCTTCGAAGTCGTCCCGGTGAGCGGCGCGGCGCTGGAGGCAATCTGCGGCCGCCGCCAGCTCTCCTCGGTGGAGCCGGTGCCCGTGGAGCTGATGAATTCGCTTCGTGAACGTCTCGGCGCGGAGGGCGTCCTGTTCACCGACATCACCCATTTTCATCCCTACCGGCCGGTCGCCATCGGGGTGCGGGCCAAGCTCGTGGACCTCAACACCGGGGCGATCTCGTGGGCATGCGATTTCGTGTATGACTCGGGGCAGCCGGCGGTGGCGGAGAACGCGCGGACCTTCCAGCAGCGGTTCTCGGATCCGAATCGCGCGATTCCGGACGACGGCGGGAGCGTGCTCATCAGCCCGTCGCGTTT
>JBEBGK010000976.1:0-1965 GCA_040081515.1 Chthoniobacteraceae bacterium | reverse complement strand
TCTCCACATCGATGGAAAACAGGAAGGCCCATACAGTCTCGCTCAACTGAGGCGCAAATGGGAGATGCGCCACATCCACCGAATCAGCGAGCAAACACTGTTCTGGCAGGAGGGCTTCGACGAGTGGCTGCCCCTCTCGACAATAGCGGACATGCTTCAGCCACCAGCGTCCAGCTTCTATGCAGCCGCGAGGGCGGCGCAGCCGATGATGGAATCCGACTGTTCGCGGGGAATCTACATCATCCTCGGCCTCTTCTTTGGCTTGATCGGCGTGCATAATTTCTATGCCGGGCATCTTCGGAACGGCGCGTTGCAGTGCATCCTCTTCGCCACGCTTTTCTGGACAGTTATTGTTCCAGTTGGCCTCTTCGTCTGGGTAGTGATGGAATTGTTCACAGTGACGCACGATGGCAAAGGAAGGCCATTAAAATGAGAAAGGCTCGATGAGTCCGCACTGTTTTGAACTGATCGCCGACAAGCTGCACGGCGCGGGATTCAGCACGGGCTGGGTTCGCTTCTACGACGAGCAAGGCCGCGCCCTGTGGTGCGCCGATGCGAGCCGCGACGGGCAGCGGTGGATTGTCCACGCGGAGAATGGGAGCGCTGCATTTGTGGAACTGAAAAGGCAGGCGCGCGACTTCGTTGCGGCTTCACACTGAAAGGACCAAGCATGGCGAATAGAGAGCATTTGGCGAAGCTGGCAGAAGGGGTCGAGATTTGGAATAGGTGGCGCACCAGTAGCGAGACAAAGGCGAATTTGAAAGAAGCCGACCTCACAGGTGCGGACCTAGCGGGTGCAAACCTATTCGGCGCAAACCTCAGCGACGCGAACTTGAGTGGCGCGAACTTGAGTGGCGCGAATCTCGTAGGCGCGGACCTTTGGGGTGCGACGCTCTGCGGTGCGAACCTCGCGGGCGCAAACCTTGGGGGCGCGGACCTACACGCCGCTGACCTCAGCGAAGCGGACCTCACTGGTGCCATTCTCATTTTCGCGCAACTCCGCGCCACGATCTTGCGCGGCGCGACCCTGAGAAACTCGGAACTCGAAATCACAGTTTTCGCGGATTGCGATCTGAGCGAAGTGCAGGGACTCGACGCTGTTGAGCATTTGGGTCCTTCGAGCATCGGCATTGACACGATTTACAAATCCAAGGGCAAAATCCCCGAGAGTTTCCTGCGCGGATGCGGTGTCCCGGAGAGTTTCATCACTCAGATGATGTCGCTGGTCGGCGCTGAGGACGGCATCCAGTTTTACTCGTGCTTCATCTCCTACAGCAGCAAGGATGAAGACTTCGCCAAGCGGTTGCACGAACGGATGAGGGCGGCGAAGTTGCGCGTCTGGTTTGCACCGGAGGATATGAAGGGAGGCGATTTCACTTTGACGCAGATCGAGCGCGCGATCGAGGTGCAGGATCGGCTGCTGCTCGTTCTCTCGGATGCCAGCATTACAAGCCAGTGGGTGGAGCGGGAAATCGAGCGGGCGCGCAAGGTGGAGCACAAGGAGAAGCGACGGAAGTTATTCCCCATCCGGCTGACGGACATTCAGACGCTCAAGGAATGGCGCTGTGTGGACCCGGACAGCGGGGAGGATTTAGCGAAGGAGGTCCGGAAGTATCACATCCCCGATTTCTCAAACTGGAAGGACCACGACGCATTTGAGGGCGCGTTTGCTCGCCTGCGCGAAGACCTCAAGGCGGAAACGCCGAAGAAGTGACGAGTCCCCCGATGCGCTGGCTCCCGTTCCTGTTCCTCGCCCTGCTGCTGCCGCTCCCTGCGGGGACTGCGCCCAAGCCGTTCCAGAAGATCGAGAACTGCCGCTGGAAAGCCGACCGCTGGAACGACGGCGACAGCTTCCACGCCATGCTCGGAGACGGCAGGGGCGAGATCGTCGTCCGGCTGTATTTTGTGGACGCCCCGGAGGACGAAACCGCCTACCGTCTCAGAATCAGTGAACAGGCCGCATAC
>JBEBGK010000975.1:0-1965 GCA_040081515.1 Chthoniobacteraceae bacterium | reverse complement strand
CGTCTGGGCCACGCTGGGCATCGTCGTGCTGCTCTTCGTGCTGGGGCTGCTGCGCGGAATGCAGCCTTTCGAGTTGTTCATGACTTCGGTCAGTCTCGCCGTGGCCGCCGTGCCGGAGGGGCTGCCCGCCGTAGTCACGGTCGCGCTCGCGCTCGGTGTGCTGCGCATGTCACGCCGCCGTGCGCTCGTGCGCAAGCTGCCCGCCGTCGAGACGCTCGGCTCGACGAACGTGATCTGCACGGACAAGACCGGCACGCTCACCGTCGGCGAGATGACCGTGCGCGCACTTTTTGTCTCCGGCCAAAGCTACGAAGTCACCGGTGAAGGCTACGGGCCGGGCGGCGAGGTGCGCTTCGATGGCAGGAAGGTGGAAGCGCCGCACACAGCGCCGTTGCTCGAACTCACCAGCGTCCTCCTCGGCTGCAACAACTCCCATCTCGTCCAGGAAGAAGGAACTTGGAAAACCATCGGAGATCCCACCGAAGGCGCACTGCTGGCTGGCGGGCTCAAGGCAGGCGGCGACCGCGAACGCATCGAGAAGGAACTGCCGAAGCATCACGAGATCCCTTTCGACTCCGACCGCAAACGCAGCACGGTGATTCGCAAGATGCCGGGCGGGAAGCTCCGCGCCTTCATCAACGGAGCGCCCGACGTGCTGTTGGAGCGCTGCACCCAGCTCTTCACCAGCACCGGGGTCCGCCCCATGACGGACGAGGATCGCCAGGGCATCGTGGCGCAAAACGCCGCGATGGCACAGCAAGCCCTTCGCGTGCTCGGCTCGGCCTGGCGCGATCTGGACGACACCGCTCCCGCCGACCTCACTGCGGACACCGTGGAGCACGATCTCGTGTTCGTCGGTCTGACGGGAATGTATGACCCGCCGCGTCAGGAGGCCAAAGAGGCCGTCGCCAAATGTCGCGCCGCCGGGATTCGCGTGGTGATGATCACCGGCGACCATCCGCACACCGCGACGGCCATTGCGCGGGAAATCGGCATCGCTTCAGACGGGGGCGTGGCCGTCGCGGGTGTCGAACTGGACAAGATGTCCGACGACGAACTCCGCCAGCGCGCCCCCAAAATCGCCGTCTATGCCCGTGTCACCGCCGAGCACAAACTGCGCATCATCCGCGCGTGGAAAGCGAATGATGCCGTCGTCGCCATGACCGGCGATGGCGTCAACGACGCGCCCGCCATCAAGGGTGCCGACATCGGCATCGCCATGGGAATGGCGGGCACGGAAGTCACCAAGCAGGCGGCGGACATGATTGTCACCGATGACAACTTCGCCAGCATCGTCGCCGCTGTGGAAGAAGGGCGCGGCATCTACGACAACATCCGCAAGACGCTCCAATACCTGCTCGCAGGCAACTGCGGCGAGCTGCTGCTCATGACCGCGGCGATCATCATGGGATTGCCGATGCCACTGCTCGCGATCCACTTGCTGTGGATCAATCTCGTCACCGACGGACTCCCCGCGCTCTGCCTCGCCACCGACCCGATTGATCCCGAGGTGATGAAACAGCCGCCGCGCGCCCGGCACGAGCGCATCACCGGCGGCGGTTTTCTTCCGACCATGTTCCTCACTGGCGCGCTGACCGCCGGCGTGTCGTTTGCCGTCTATTTTTACGCGCTGAAAACCGAGACGCCCGAGCTGGCGCGCACGCACGCCTTCGCCGCGCTCGTCTTCGCCGAGTTGCTGCGTTCCTTCGGCGCGCGCAGGGCGAAGTTGCTCACGCTCGCGATGATGACGTTGTCGTCCGGCACGGCGGCAATAGGCGCGGGGCGCGAGTATCCGTAGGCGAGCAGTTGCACATACAGATCCTTGTCCGGGTAACGCTGCTTGAGCATCCGGGCGAGTGTGTTGGCGAAGGTGACCTGCCGGTCGCTCAGCGCGGGGCGATCCTCCCCGTGGTTCTTCCAGCGGAAGGGAAACTTCTCGCCGTCGGGATGGTCCTTGGCCTGGCA
>JBEBGK010000124.1:0-7797 GCA_040081515.1 Chthoniobacteraceae bacterium | reverse complement strand
TTCCATGGACCTCCCACCTGCTCCCCGCGGCGGCGGCGCGTCTCGTGGCGGATCGCATCGCGGAAAGGCCGGATTCCGCCGACTTGGATTTCAGTGAATGGCTGCTCGTCGTCCGTGGCCGCGCTGCGAGCCGGCGCCTGCTCGCCTCACTCGCCACCGAAGCGCAGCGCAACGGACGCGCACTGATCCCGCCGCGCATCGTCACCCAGGGCTCGATCGATGACGCCATCTTCGGCGGCGACCCGTGCGTCGCGCACCCGCTCATCCAACGCATCGCGTGGACCGTCGTGGTGCAGGAGGCAGGCCCCGAGCGGATCGAGAGAATCTGGACCATGCCCGGTGGTCGCGGAGGCGCGGCGAATCTCGCCGGCGTGCTCGACCGCACGTGGCGCGTCCTCAGCACCTCGGGCGTGGATTTCATCGGCGCATTTGCGGAACTCGCGAAGATCGCGCCGGACTCCGCGGACTTCGAAGAGGAGCGTTGGGAATCCCTCCAGCATCTGCTCGCCGAATATCGCGCAAAGCTCGATGAGTGGGGCTTCGTCGATCCATCGGCGAGACGTGCGCGACTCGCTTCCACAGGCAGACCGCAGCCCGATCTCCGCGTCGCGCTCATCGGTGTTGTCGAACTTCCACCAGAGTTCGTGCTCCTCCTCCGCGCGCTGCCGGTGCCGCCCCTCATTTTCATCCACGCGCCGGAATCCGAAGCCGACGGATTCGACGAGTGGGGCCGACTGAACGCAGCCTTCTGGGCGAAGCGCCCGTGCATTTTTTCCAGTGGTGAAATCCACGTCGTCCGCGGCGTGCAGGAGCAGGCGGTGCGATGCGCGGAGCTGATTCGCGAGTGGAAAAGCGCGGGCCTCGCCGAATCCGGCATGACCATCGCGGCGCCGGAACCCACCGCGATCCCCGCGCTGCTTCACGGACTGGCCGACGCTGGCATCAAGGTGCGATCCGCCGAAGGTCTCTCCACGTCGCGCACCTCGGTCGTGCAGCTTCTCGCGCAAGTCGCCGAGTTCCTCGATCGCCCGGCAGGAGCGCCTCCGACCTACACGAGTGTCGCAGCGCTGGCCCGCCATCCGGATCTCGCCGGGATCACCCGGAACGCCGCGGAGCACCTCGACGAATACTTCAACGACCATCTGCCGCTGCGAATCGAACTGCGCGCCGCAAAACCGGGCGTGAATGAAGAGCGTGTCGCCGATCTGCTGGAGCGCCTGGAGAATGTCGCGGCGATCCGCAGCACCCATTTTTCGGAGGACGTCGCGCAGTTGCTCATCCGGATCTACCGTCATCACCACCCGTCGAGCCAATCCGAGGCCGGTCGCGCTTTGCATGCCGCACTGGAAGCGGTGCGCGGCACGCTCGACGAAATCGAACACCTCCCGCGCAAGGCGCTGGCGGAACTTCCCGTGTCGGAGTTGCTCAGGATCCTCGTGGAAAGCGCAGGTAAGGGCGAAGTGCCGGAGCCCGATCAGGACGATGCCGTCGAACTCGCCGGCTGGCTCGAAGCCGCAGCCGACGACGCGCCCGCGCTCATCGTCACCTCCGTCGTCGAGGGCGCACTCCCCGAGGGCGCGCCCGTCGAACCGCTGCTGCTCGATGCATTGCGCCAGCACCTCGGCCTCCCGTGCCGTGCGAGCCGCTTTGCGCGCGATCAATACACGCTGCACACCGTCTGGATGAGCCGTCGCGAACACGGCCGCATCGCACTGCTCGCGCCGCGACGCACCGCCGAGGGACTCCCAGCGCGCCCGAGCCGTCTGCTGCTCGGTGCTCAGGATGGCGACGCTCTCGCGCGCCGCCTCATTTCGCTCACCACGGAGGCACGCACGGCCACGGTGCCGATTCACTCCGCCGCGGGGCTCGTTCCGCCGGAGCCGGACCTGGAAAAGATGCGCGGCTTCCGCGTCTTCTCCGTCACGAGTTTCCGCAGCTACATCCGCTCGCCGCGCCTGTTCTATTTCAAAAACATCCTCGGCCTCGGCGCGCAGGACGACTCGGCAGATGAACTCGACCCGGCGATGTTCGGCACCGCGATCCACACCGTGCTCCAGGAATTCGGCGAGCGGCACATCGGACACCAGGGCTCCATCGATCCCGCGCAAATCGCGGCAGAACTCGGATCGATCCTGGAGGATTACATGCAGCGTGAATTCGGCCCGCACGCGCTGCCACCCGTCCGCGCACAGTCCCGCGCGCTTGAGGCTCGGCTCGGCATTTTCGCAAATCACCAAGCCTCGCTTTTCGCCGAAGGCTGGCAGATCGCCTACGTGGAAAAGGATCGCTCGCTCGTGGTTCCATTCCCAATTCCCGGCGGCCCGCAGGATGTGCGACTCAAAGGCCGCATCGATCGCATCGACCGGCACACCAGCGGCAAATGGCGCGTGATCGACTACAAGACATCCTCGCAAGCCGTGACGCCCGACAGGGCGCACTTCGGCAAGCGCAGCGGCGAGTGGAAGGATCTGCAGCTCCCGCTTTACGTGAAATTGCTCCCCGAACTCCGCGACATCGTCGGCGGTCCGATCTCCGAAAAGGACGATGTGGATCTCGTCTATTTCAACCTGTCGCCGAAGAGCGAAGACGCCGGGATCACCAAGCCATTCACCGCGGAGAAAATTCCCGGCGCATGGGAAAAGGCGCGGCAGATCGTCACGGAGATTTGCAGCGGTGCGGGCTGCGTCGAGATCGGCGAGGTGGCCGACAACGAGGACCCGGCGTTTCTCGCGCTCTGCGGATTGAACGGCCTGCCCATCGCAAAGGAGGAGGAATAGCCATGCCACTCGCCGTCATTCGTGCCTCCGCAGGATCGGGCAAGACGTACCAGCTTGCCGTGTCATTCATCCGCATCTTGCTGAAGGGCGAACTCGAAGGGCAGCCGCAAAATCCCGCCGCGATCCTCGCGACGACATTCACCCGCGCCGCCGCAGGAGAAATCCTCGACCGCGTGCTGCGACTGCTCTCGGAAGCCGCACTCTCTGCCGAGCGCCGGAAGAACCTCGCGAAACAAATCGGCTCGCCACTTTCGCTGCCACACTGCCACCGTCTGCTCACGAACCTTGCCGGGCAGATGGACCGGCTCGCGATCTCGACGATGGACGCGTTCTTCGCGCAGATCGCGAAGGCATTTGCGAGTGAACTCGGCCTCGCTCCCGACTGGACGATGGCCGTGGATGAAGGCGAAGAGGAACTGCTGCGCGAAACACTGCACGCGATCCTCGGCGAAGCGGATTTGCAAAGTCTCGCCGAGGCGCTGTGGACCTTCCGGCGCGGCGTAATCAGCTCGATGCTCGGCGCGCTCGCGGAACTCGCGCCGAATCTCGATCGCTCTCTGCCATCCGAAGAACAGGCACACACTTTCACACGCCCCGAGGTCCGGCGCTGGAGCAAGGATGAACTCGCGTCCGCGACCACTGCGCTCGCGAACTCCGCCGATTGGATTCCAAAGACGAAAGTCGGCGCCCCGGTGAAATTGTGGGAAGATTCGCTCGAGAGACTCCGCGCCGCTCTCACACCGGGCGAGGAAGCGACAGCACTGCTCGAAGTCCCGCTCGCGCTGCGGATTTTCAACGACGAGGACTACAGCAGGCATCCGATTCCCGCTCCGCTCTCGGCAGCCGTGAAGCCGCTCCTCGCCAGGGCGTGCGATGCTCTTGCACAGCGGCACTCCGCCCGCGAGGCCGCACTGTGCTGGCTGGCGCAACACTACAAGAGCCACCGGCGCGCGGCTGCATTCCGCGCGGGAGCCTACACCTTCAGCGACGTTGCGACGATGGTGACCGCCGCCGCGCTTCCGCAGGATGAGCTGTATTTCCGCCTCGGGACGCGCTTCGAGCACGTGCTCTTCGATGAGTTTCAGGACACCAGCCGGCTGCAGTTCCATTTCTTCCGGCCGATCATCGAGGAGATCGGCGGCGCTGGCGGCGAAGTGCTCGTGGTCGGTGATGAGAAGCAGGCGATCTACGGCTGGCGCGGCGGCGACCGCGAGCTGATGCACGGTCCGCTGGACGACCTCGGCAAAACCATCGGCAGCAGCCCGGCGCGGATTCTGAGCGAGAGCTACCGCTCCAGCCCCGCGGTGCTGATCGCAGTGAACCGCACTTTTCAAACACTCGGCGGCGAGTGGCTCGATGAGAAACAGCCGGACAAGGAAGCCATCGAGTCCGCAGGTCGCGAATGGTCGGCGACATTTCCGGAGCACAAGCCCGCGAAAGATGTGGCGAAGCTGCGCGGCAGAGTCCGTGTCGTGCTCGCATCCGCCGGCGAAGGCGCGGATGCCGAGGAAAAGAATCAGGTGCTCATCACCAAGGCGCTCGAATATGTCAGCGCGCATCTCGCCGAGGATCCGCACCGGAAAATTGGCATCCTGCTACGGAAGAAGAATCTCATGCCGCGACTGATCGCCGACATTCGCCGCGCGCATCCCGAGGTGGACGTGAGCGGCGAAGGTGGAAACCCACTCACCGACTCGCGCGCTGTCGAAATCATCCTGAGCCTGCTCGCGTGGCTCGATCATCCGGCAAGCACCGCAGCGCGCTACCTCGTGCTCACGAGCCCGCTCGCCGCCGCATTCGGCCTCGCGACGACCGTCGGCTCCGATGAGCGAAAGGTGCTGCGCGACATGCGCCACGATCTGACCGAGCGCGGCTACGCAGCGACTTTGCGGGAATGGATCCGCCATTCCGGATTTTCCGCTGCATGCAGCGACCACGATGTGCAGCGCTGCGAGCAACTCCTCGCTGTCGCACGGGAATTCGACGCACGCGGCCCGATGCGGCCCTCGGATTTCGCCGCGCACGTGCGCAAGCGGCGCATGGAACGGCCCGGCGGCTCCGGCGTGCGGGTGATGACGATCCACGCGTCGAAAGGCCTCGAATTCGAAGCCGTGCTCCTGCTCGAACTCGACGCCGCGCAAGGCGGCCGCGGCGACGTGATCACCGGCGGCCCCAGCGAGGCGCCGCGCATCGAGCCTTCGAAAAAGGACGCGCCATTTCTCGGCATGGAGAATCTCCTCGGCGCGAAGGTGACCGCGGATTTCATGGAAGAACTCAGCGTGCTCTACGTCGGGATGACGCGCGCCCGTTCCTACCTCGACATCATTCTCCGTGAAGGCACGAAGGCCCCGCTCGCCATCCTGCTCCGTCGCGCGTTGCAGGTGGATGCGGACCGCGTCGTCGAGGAATTCGACGGCCTCTCCATGCGCGAGTGCGACGAAGCGAAGGGCCGCGGGGGGCTCACGCTGGACAAGCCCGACCCGGGCCTCTCCGCTGGGGTCGCAGCTTCCGGAAAAAGGACGATCCCACGCCACGAGGGCCGCGCAGGACACGCGACTCCGTCCGGCCACAGCGAAGCCAGCATCATCAACGTCGCCAAAATCCTCGCACCGCCGAACCGATTCGCGATGCAGCGCGGTGATTTGATCCATGCGTGGCTGCGTCGGATCTCGTGGATCGAGGACGGCCTTCCCGATGCGGATGCGCTGGTAAAATCGACAACGGATGAATCCGCCGGCATCGAACGCACTGAAGTCGCAACCTGGGCGCGCCGCGTACTCGAAGAGTCGAAGACGAACGGAACGGAACTGCAACGCGCTTTTGCAAAACCACCCGTGACACGCGGCGAGACGATCGAACTGTGGCGTGAACGGGCGTTTGCAGTGCTGCGGAATCTGCATGGACGCCCCGAGGTCCTGAGCGGCAGCTTCGATCGCGTGGTGCTCTGGCGCGATGCAAACGGCAAGGCACTGCGGGCATCGATCATCGACTTCAAGACTGATCGTTCGTCATCGCCCGAAGAACGCTCAGCCATCGAAGCGCGCTACGCGCCGCAGCTCGAAGCCTATCGTTCCGCGCTGCTCCTGCTTTGCCCGGGCCTGGACGAGAAGGCCGTCACCGCATCGCTCGTTTCCGTGAATGCGTAGCGCCACGCGGTGGAAATCTACGCCAGGATTTCCTTCACGACGCGGCCGCCCTGGTTGTCGGTGAGCGACATGTCGGTGCCGTTGCGTTTGAAGGTCACCTTTGCGTGTTCGAGGCCGAAGAGGTGCATGAGCGTGGCGTGGTAGTCGTGGTGGTTCACTACGTCCACGGCGGCCTTGTGGCCGATCTCGTCGGTCTCGCCGTAGGTCTTGCCGCCTTGGAATCCGCCGCCGGCGACCCACATCGAGAAGCCATTCGTATTGTGATCGCGTCCGACGACGTCCTTGCCGCCGTCGTATTGGATGACCGGCAGGCGGCCCATTTCGCCGCCCCAATGCACGACGGTGGAATCGAGCAGGCCGCGTGATTTCAAATCCATGACGAGTCCGGCGGCGGGCTTGTCCACGTATTTGCACGCGGCGGGCAGGCTGCCGATGATGCCCTTGTGGTGGTCCCACGTCTGGTTGCCCGTGTAGAGCTGCACAAAGCGCACGCCGCGCTCGACCAGTCGCCGCGCGATGAGGCAGCGCGTGCCGAATTCGGCGGTCGCGGGATCGTCGATGCCGTAAAGCCGCTTGGTCGCCTCGGTCTCGCCGCTGATGTCGAGCACCTCCTTGGCGGAGGTCTGCAATTTCCCGGCGAGTTCATAGCTCGCGATGCGCGCTTCGAGGTCACTTTCGCCGCGATGCTTGTCGAGGTGGCGGCGGTTCAGTCCGTCGAGGAAGCCGAGGAAATTCTCCTGCACTTCGCCGCGCAGATGCGGCGCGGGGTCGAGGTTCGGGATGCGCGGCTCCTTGGGCCGCACGACGGTGCCTTGGTAAAGTGAAGGCAGCCATCCATTGCTCCAATGCTCGACGCCGAGCACGGGCAGTCCGCGCGGGTCGGTGAGCGCGACGAATGCCGGGAGATTCTGCGCCTCGCTGCCGAGCGCATAGGTGAGCCAGCTTCCGAGCGTGGGGCGTCCGCCGAGGATGCGGCCATTCTGCATCGCGTAGATGGACTGGCCGTGGTTGCTCACGCCCGTCTGCATGCTGCGGATGAGCGTCACGTCGTCCGTGATTTTGGCAAAGTGTGGGAGCAGCTCGCTCACTGCGATGCCGCTCTGGCCGTAGCGCTGGAATTTCCACGGGCTCGCCATGAGCTTCGTGCTCGCGTGCGCGGCGTCGTCATACTTGATGTCGCCGGTGAAGCTCTGGCCGTTGCGCTTGTCGAGTTCGGGCTTCGGATCCCAGAGGTCGAGGTGCGACGGCCCGCCCTGCATGAACATGGAGATCATCGCCCGCGCGCGCGGCTGGAAATGCGGTTGTTTCGGCAGCGTGTCGTAGTGCCGCTGCTCCATGTCGATTGGCTTCGCGTAGCCGTCGCGACTCAGCAGCCAATGGAGACCAAGCGCACCGAGGGCGAAGGTGCTGTGGTTGATGAAATGCCGCCGTGAGAGGCAGCCGCAGGAGTTCGGGTTCATGACTTGAGGCAACGTAGAGGAATTGGTTCAGGTGAGCGGCGCGGCAAAATGTGGGGCCGACAATCTGTCGGCCCGTTTCTTTGCAAGGGAACCGTGGAGCGCGTCCGACGACAGCGACGGCGACACCGATCCCATCTGTCCATCCGGTCCGTCGGCGTCGTCTTGCCTGAGCGCAACGCGTCGGGGCAACCGTGTGCGCTTTTGAGCGGGCTTCCTGCCGGATGAATCGTGCCGACAGATTGTCGGCACCACATTGGCGGCCTCAGTCCACATAGAGGAATTGGTTCGAGGTGAGCAGCGCCTGGCAGAAGGTTGCGAGCGCCTGCATCGGCGGGTCGGCGGGCGGCGCTTCCTTGCCCTTTGCCGGCGGCGCGAGTTTCACGGGGTTATTTTTGAAAGATGCCGTCTGTCGCG
>JBEBGK010000123.1:0-7799 GCA_040081515.1 Chthoniobacteraceae bacterium | reverse complement strand
GCCCGCCTCCCCCCTTCGGCGGCTACACTGAAAAGCCTTCGCCTGCGCGCAGCACCCGGAACGGCTGGCGGAGGCGTTCGCATTCAGGGATGAAGATCTCGCGCGGGTCGGCGGTGTTGAATTCGAACATCTCGAAGTGATGCGGGATGGCGAGGCGCGCACCGATGTCCCGCGCAAGCTGCGCAGCTTCGCGTCCGTCGAGATTGCCGGCGACCCGGCGCTCGCGCCTGTTGCCGTTGATGGGGACGAAGGCGACGTCCACCGCGAACTCGGCGAGTTTTTCCGCAAGGCCGGGATAGAGCAGCGTGTCGCCGGAATGCCAGAGGGTCCACGGACCGCGCCGGATGATGTATCCGAGGAAACGGTGCCGCCCGGCTTCATCGGTCTCCAGCGTGTTGTGCGCGGCGGCGATGCCGGTGAATTGCCAGCCGGCGACCACCGCACTGGTTCCGTCGTCGAGCCCGATCGGCCATGTCCCCTCACAGCCGAGGCGCGATGCCACGAAATCACGGTTCGCCTCGGGAATGACGAATTCCATTTGCGGATTCCCGAGCCGGATCGGATTGAGCGTCTCCGCGTCGAGATGATCGGTGTGGATGTGCGACGAGGTTGCCACCGCGATTCCGGTGAGCCGCTCCGGCGCGATGACCCGCTCCGTCATTCGCTCGTGAGGCTTGTCGGTGCGCGCATATTTTTTTGTCAGCGAATCGGAGAGATACGGATCGAGCAGCAGCAGACTCCCGCCGTGCCGGACGAGGAATCCGCTCTGGCCGAGCCACCACACGCGCAACTCCTCCGCCGATGCAGCGGGCCGGGCGACGTCGGCGAGAAAGGCGTCGTCTTTCTGGAACGCCGCGATCACAGCGTCTTTCGCACGCTCTCCACGCCGGCGACCATGTTCGCGAGCTTCTGTCTCGCCGCCCAGCGCGCGGTCTGTGAGAGGCCGCAATCGGGAGCGAATGCGAGCCGGTCGGCAGGCGCGTGCTGGAGGCATAGCTTCACGCGTGCGGCGATGTCTTCGGGCGTCTCGATGCAGTAGCTCTTCACATCGACGATGCCCACGGCGACATCGCGGCGCTTTGCGATCTCGCCGATGATCCCGATCTCGGCGAATTCGCGACTGGACATCTCGACGTGAATCTCATCGAGCGTGAAATCGAGGAACGCCGGGAACATCGGCGCGTAGCGGCGGAGACCCACCGCGCGGCCCTTGTAGTTGCCGAAGCACAGGTGCGTGGAGAGGCGGCACCTGCCGACGGCCGGTTCGACGGTGCGATTGAAGATATCGACAAACCGCTTCGGATCCTCCCGATGGGCATAGCAACTCATGCTCGGCTCATCGACCGTGATTTCGCGACACCCTGCGGCGATGAGCGCTGCGATCTCGGCGCGGACGATCGGCAGGAGCGCCTCGGTGAGCGCGTAGCGATCCGCGTATTGTTTGTTCGGCACAAGGCGTCCGCTGAGGGTGTACGGGCCGGGGACGGAGGCCTTCAGTGTTGCCGACCGGTGACTGGTGCCTGGTGATTGGTGGAAGAGCCGCTCGAGACGCTTGTATTCCTCCACGACGCCGAGACCGCGCGGCGCACGGAGTTCGCCGGTGACGGCATGTTTGCCGCGCTGGTCGTGCGCGGGCGGGCCCCAGCGGCGGGGTGGCGCGGTCTCGAGTTCGATGCCTTCGATGTAGCCGTAGAAGGAGAGGTTGAAATCCAGGCGCGTCTGCTCCCCGTCGGTGATCACATCGAGGCCCGCGGCGAGTTGATCGTGCAGCGCGCAAATCACCGCGTCGTCCTGCATCTCGGCGATGTCGTCCTTTCCAAACTCCCCGAGCCGGGCGCACGCGGACTCCAGCCAGGCGGGGAAAGGGTAACTGCCGATGACGGTCGTGCGGAGCGGGCGGGGTTGCATGGAACTGGACTACGAACGACGCACCGGGTGCGCGAGCGAAGTTTTCCTGGTTCGCTCAATCATCCACGCTGAATCGTTCTCCGAGCATCCATTTCCCGGGGCGCTTCAGTCAATCGATCCCGTACTCCGGTTTGGCGAAGCAGACCTGGTGCCGCTCAAGGGATGCACCCAGCCATTGCGGCATCGGGTCCACTGTCTCTGGAATTCCATGGACTGCGATGCGATCGGCCAAATCCTCGCACGGTGTTTTCACGGCGCTCAGAAAAATATCGGGATGATCAGGATCGCGACGATGTTCACCACTTTGATCATCGGATTGATCGCCGGGCCGCTCGTATCCTTGTACGGATCGCCGACGGTGTCGCCGGTGACAGCCGCCTTGTGGGCCTCGCTGTGTTTGCCGCCGTGGTTGCCTTCCTCGATGTATTTCTTCGCATTGTCCCACGCGCCGCCGCTGCTGGTCATCGAGATGCCCATGAAGAGACCGGTGACGATGCTGCCGACGAGGACGCCGCCGAGGACGACCTTGCCAAGCGCCGGGATCGCGGCGACCAGCACGACCACGAGCACGGGAAGCAGCGCGGGGATGATCATCTCCCGCAGGGCCGCCTTCGTGACGATGTCCACGCAGGAGCCGTAATCCGGCGTGTCAGTGCCTTTGAGGATGCCGGGCTTCGCGGCGATCTGGCGGCGGACCTCGGTGACCACCGCGCCGGCGGCCTTGCCCACGGCGTCCATCGAGAATGCGCTGAAGAGATACGGCAGCAACCCGCCGATGAAGAGGCCGATGATGACCTTCGGGTCGTTGAGCGAGAAGGTGAGCGAGGCTGCGACCTGCGCGGCGGTCTGGCCGGCGTGCAGGAGGTGGTCCTTCAAATCGACCACATAGCTCCCGAAGAGCACGACGGCGGCGAGACCGGCGCTGGCGATGGCGTAGCCCTTCGTCACGGCTTTCATCGTGTTGCCCACGGCGTCGAGTTCGTCGGTCGTCTTGCGTACCTCGGGAGGCAGGCCGCTCATCACGGCGATGCCGCCGGCGTTGTCGGTGATGGGGCCGAACGCATCGAGCGAGATGATGATTCCGGCCATCGAGAGCATGGACATGACGGCGATGGCGATGCCGTAGAGCCCGCCGAAATGATAGCTGAGCCAGATCGCAGCACCGATGAAGAGGACGGGCAGCGCCGTGGCGCGCTGGCCGATGGCGAGGCCGGCGATGATGTTCGTCGCGTGGCCGGTTTCGCTGGCCTTCGCAATTTTCCGGACCGGGGCGTACTCCGTGGACGTGTAGTAGTTCGTGATCACGACCGAGATGCCGGTCATCACGAGGCCGATGATTGCGGAGATGTAGAGGCCGTTGGCACTGAGCGGGGCGCCTTCCTTCAGCGCGAGACCCGCGGGGAAAATGGCATTCGTGAGCGGCCAGAACGCAGCCGCCGAGATCACGCTGCTGATGAGCACACCGCCCATGAGCGCCTTGTCGGCCTTGCCGCCGTAGGCGTTCACGAAGACGACGCCGATGATGCTGGTGATGATCGAGACCCCCCCGATGAGGAAGGGATACACGTCCGCCGCCGCGCTCGCGCCGGTGGCCGCGGTGAGGGCGCCGACGAGCACCGCGCCGATCAGCGACACGGCGTAGGTCTCAAACACGTCTGCCGCCATGCCGGCGCAGTCGCCCACGTTGTCGCCCACGTTGTCGGCGATCGTCGCCGGGTTGCGCGGATCATCCTCGTCGAGGTTCTGCTCCACCTTGCCCACGAGATCCGCGCCGACGTCCGCCGCCTTCGTATAGATGCCGCCGCCGAGCCGCGCGAAGACGGAGATGAGCGAGGCGCCCAGCGCCAGGCCGATGAGGCTGCTGACCGCCTTGTCCGGCTGCCACTTCACCATCGCGAGGTAGAATCCGCCGGTCGAGAGCAGCGCGAGCGCCACGACCAGCAGGCCGGTCACCGCGCCGCCGCTGAACGCCGCCTGCAGCGCCTTCTTCGGGCTGGTGCGCGCGCCTTCCGCGGTGCGGACGTTTGCCTTCACCGCGATGCGCATGCCGATGAAGCCCGCCACGAGCGAGCACACGGCGCCCAGGATGAATCCCACCGCGGTCGGCGTGTCCTTCTGCCAGAAGAGCAGCGCGGCGATGACCACGCCGATCGCCGAGATCGAAGCGAGCTGCCGGCCCAGATACGCCTTTGCACCCTGCTCGATCGCGTTTGCGATGAACTGCATCTTTTCTGTGCCGGACGAAATCGAAAGCAGCGACTTGATGAGCCAGAGCGCGAAGACCAACCCCACTGCGGCACAACCGAGCGACAGCGGAATGCCGTTTTCAACGAGGGAAGCAAATGTCAGAACCATAGGAATATCGGTGCAGGCAGGAAAGGGCGGCGGAGGATAGAAAGTTCACCCCGTCTGGCAAGCGGCGTTTTCGCGCGTTTTCGCGGTTCCGCCCACAGAGGGTGGCGCCATTCGCGCCCGGGGTCAGCGCTTCGCCGTGGCGACCAGTGAAAGGATCGCTTTCTGCGCGTGCAGCCGGTTCTCGGCCTGCGTGAAAATGGTCCCGCTGTGCGCCTCGAACACTTCCGCGGTGATTTCCTTGCCCCTGTAGGCCGGCAGGCAATGCATCACAAGCGCACCGGATTTCGCGCGGGCGACGAGCGCATCGTCGATCTGATATGCGCCGAGCTGCGCCATGCGGTATTCGGCCTCCTTTTCCTTCCCCATGCTCACCCACACATCCGTGTAGAGCACATCGGCCCCGGCCACGGCGGCGCGGAGATCTTCGGTGATCACGAGCCGTCCGCCCCCGGGATTCGTTCCCTGGCCGGACTTCCACCCGGGGAACGCCCGGGCGACCACCGCGGGATCGGGCTGGTAGTGCACCGGCGCGGCGATGCGCAGCTCGAAGTCCAGCTTCGCCGCCGCCCACAGCCATGAGCACGGCACGTTGCAGGCGCCGTCGCCGATGTAGGTGACCACCTTCCCCGAGAAAGCACCGAGCTTCTCCACGATTGTCTGGAGATCCGCCAGGATCTGGCACGGATGCTCGCCGTCCGTGAGCGCGTTGATCGTCGGGATGCCGCTGAACTTCGCGAAATCCTCCACGTCGCTCTGCGCAAACGTGCGGATGACCGCCCCGTGGCACATGCGTCCCATCACCCGCGCCGTGTCCGCGATCGGCTCGCCGCGGCCAAGCTGGATGTCGTCCGCCGCGAGAAAGAAGACGTCGCCGCCGAGTTCGCGGATGCCGACCTCGAAGCTCACGCGCGTCCGCGTGGAGGACTTGGAAAACATCAGCGCCCAGCACTGATGCCGGAGCGGATGCGCCTCGTGCCGCCCGCGGGTGGCCTTCATCTTCACCGCGAGATCGAGGATGGCGAGGATCTCGTCGCGACTGAGCGATTCGAGCGACAGGAGGTGTTTCATGGGAGTTCTCCGGCGGAAAAAGGGGGCGGAAGATGCCTTTTGCACGGGCGATGACAAGCGGAAGTTTTTCGCGCCACCGGCTTCGGCCGGGAGCGAGGCGGGCATTCCCCGGCAGCCGGTTACCCCAGCGCCTGCCTCAAGATCCCCACGGCCTCGTCGATCTCCGCGCGCTTCACATTCAGCGCCGGCAGCCAGCGGAGCGCGTGCGTCCCGCTCGGGACCGTGAGCAGTCCGGCCTCGTGCAATTTTTCCACGAGGAAAAGGCTCGGCGACTTGCCTTCAGGCAGCTTCAAGCGCCCGGAGAAATCCTCCGCCAGCTCGATGCCAAGCATCAGCCCGACTCCCCGGACCTCCTTGATCAAGGGGGACGCAATCGTGCGCAGCGCCGCCAGCGCATGCGCGCCGGCCGACTTCGCGTTCTCCAGCATCCCCTCCTCCTCGATCACCGCGAGCACCTCGTTTGCACCCGCGCAGACGAGCGGCGTGCCGCCAAAGGTCGTCCCGTGCGAGCCCGGCCCGAGCAGGTCGCACAGTTTCTTCCTCGTCCCGTCCTTCAGCGCGACCTCGCGCTCGTTCACCCAGATCGCGCCGAGCGGGAAACCACCCGCGATCCCCTTCGCCCAGCTCACCGCGTCGGGCATCACGTCGGGCGCGATCGTCTTCCATCCGCACCAGTCGCCCGTGCGCCCCAGCCCGCACTGCACTTCGTCGAACATCAGCAGCAGATTCCGCTCATCGCACATCCGCCGCGCTGCGCGCAAAAACTCCGCGCCCGCGGGATGGACCCCGCTCTCGCCCTGCACCGGCTCGATCAGCACCCCCACCGTCCCGGGAACCCCGACCGCGGCACGCAGGGCCTCGATGTCATTGAACGGCACATGGCGGAAGCCCTCCACCATCGGCTCGAACCCCTTCTTCACCTTGTCCTGCCCCGTCGCGGAAATGCCGCCGAGCGTCCGGCCGTGAAAGCTCCCCAGCATCGTCACGATCCCGATGCGCGGGCCGCCCACGCCCTCGTTGCCAAATTTTCGCGACAGCTTGAACAGCGCCTCATTCGCCTCCGCGCCCGAATTGCAGAAGAACACCTTGCCCGGCGAACCCGTGAGCCGCACGAGCCGCTCCGCGAGCGTCGCCTGCGGCCGCGTGTAGTAGAGGTTCGACGTGTGCACCAGCGTCGCCGTCTGCTCCTGCATCACGCGAACGATCCGCGGATGCGCGTGGCCGATGCTCGTCACCGCGATGCCTGCGCCGAAATCGAGATATCGCTTCCCATCCTCATCCCACACCTCGCAGCCGCGACCGCGCGCAAGCCGCAGGTCGAAGCGCCCGTAGGTGGGAATTACATACCGGTCGTAGAGTTCGCGCGTCGGGAGCGGGCTGTCGTGCATTTGGAAAGGCCGCCGAACATTGCCCCCCTGCGCTGCAATTCCAGCGAAAAAGAGGACACCGCGGACCGCATCACACGTCGCAAATGCCCACGGCCTGGCGCAGTGACGCGATCGGATCGGGGCGCGCGGGGATGAATTCCTGCGCGACGTGCCCCTTGAATCCAGTCTCCGCGATGGCCCGCATGATCGCTCCGTAGTTCAGCTCCTGCGTCTCGTCGATCTCGTGACGCCCCGGCACTCCGCCGGTGTGATAATGGGCGAAGCTCTCGTGCTCCCGGCGGATCGTCGCGATCACGTCGCCCTCCATGATCTGCATGTGGTAGATGTCGTAGAGCAGCTTGAAATGCGGCGAGCCGATCTCTTTCACGAGCGCGACGCCCCATGCGCTCTTGTCGCACTGGTAGTCGGGGTGGTTCACGCGGCTGTTCAGAAGCTCCATGCAGATCACCACGCCGCGCTTCTCCGCGAGCGGCATGATCTTCTTGAGTCCCTCGGCGCAATTCTTCAGCCCCGTCTCGTCGTCGAGCCCCGCGCGATTGCCGGAAAAGCAGATGAGATTCCTGAAGCCCGCATCGGCGACGGCGTGGATCTGCGGCTCGTAGGCCTTCGCGAGAAGTTCGTGATGCTCCCTGCGATTCCATGCGCGCTCGATGCCGCCGAGCGCCTTGCCGTCCGGACCGTTCACCGTCGGATTGCTCACCATCGCGCACCCGAGCCCGTGCTCTTTCAGCGTCGGGAAATCCGCGGGCTGCAACAGTTCGATCGAGGTCAGCCCCATTTCCTTCCCCGCAATGCAAAGCGCCTTGAGCTCGATCTTCGGGTAACACCACTTGCAGACGGAGTGATGAATGCGGCCCTTGCCGCCGATGGCCGCATCCGCGGCGCCGAGGCGCGAATGAAGCGAGGCCGCGGCGAGCGTCACGGCAGAAGTGGAGAGGAACGAGCGACGGGAGAACGTGTTCATGCGCGCATCGATAGACGCTCCAGGCCAATCCGCCAAGCGGGATGCGCGGAGTGCAGCGGGCTGGCAGCGGCAGGGAGCGGCGACATTCCTGTCGCCGTCCGCAGATGCGCCGGAGG
>JBEBGK010000974.1:0-1971 GCA_040081515.1 Chthoniobacteraceae bacterium | reverse complement strand
GGAGGATCTGCACCACGCGCACGCCGCGTTCTAGAAGCCGGCGGGCGAGCAGCGCGCTCTGTGTGAAGCTGCCGGGTCGCGCGACATCCTTGCCGTACATGTCGAGCGTGTCCTGGGTCTCGCCGCTCAGGTCCGCGAGCTGCGGCACGCTGCTCTGCATGCGGAACGCCATCTCGTATTGTGCGATGCGCGTCTGCGTCTCGGGATCGCCGAAGCGCTCGTAGTTCTGCTGGTTTAGCTTGTTCAGCGCGTCGAGCATTGTGCGGCGGTCGGTGCCATCCACGCCGGGCGGATTCTTCACGTAGAGCACGGGATCGCCGACGGCGCGCAGGGCGACGCCGCTGTGTTTCGTGGGCAGGAAGCCGCTGCTCCACATGCGGGTGAAAAGTGCCTGCGCCTGGCTGGCGGACGGAAAATTCGGCGTGAGCACGACGAAGGACGGGAGGTCGTTGCTCTCGCTGCCGAGGCCATAGCTGATCCACGAGCCGAGGCTTGGCTTGCCGGGCACCTCGCTGCCGGTCATCACGAAAGTACACGCCGGATCGTGATTGATCGCCGACGTGTGGACGGTGCGGATGAGCGCGATGTCGTCCGCGATGTCGTGGATGTGCGGGATGAGTTCACTCATCCACATGCCGCTTTTTCCGCACCGCGAAAATTTGAAGATGCTCGGCGCGACGGGAAAGCGCGCCTGGCCGCTGGTCATGCCGGTGATGCGCTGGTTGTTGCGCACGGAGTCGGGCAGATCCTTGTCGTAGAACTTCTGCAACTCCGGCTTGTAGTCGAACAGATCGAGCTGCGACGGCGCGCCGTTCATGTGCAGGTAGATGAGCCGTTTCGCCTTCGGCGCAAAATTGGGGAAGCCGGGCAGCGCGGGATGCACCGGAGCTTTTGAGATGGCGCCGAGTGCGCGCTCTCCCATGAGGGAGGCGAGCGCGATCCCTCCGAGTCTCAGTCCTGCGCCTTGGAAGAATTGCCGGCGCGTCTGGGCGAAATGGTAGTCAAGGAGCGGGTTCATGGCGGTGTCAGTTCTTGGTCACGGTTTCGTCGAGGTTCAGCACCATGTTCGCGACGAGCGAATAGGCGGCGAGTTCCGCGGGATCTAGCTGCTCATTGCGCTTCGACTCTCCGTAGCTCACGGCTTCCTTCGCGGCGGCGATGTTGCCGCGGTACTTCGCGAGGTGCTGCTGCAAGGCCTGCTCGACGATGGCGAGTTCGCCACTCGTCGGCTTGCGTGAAGTCACGGTGCGCCATGCCCACGCGATGCGCTCGGCGGGCGTGGTGCCGCCTTCGAGCATCATGCGCTGGGCAAAATTGCGCGCGGCCTCGAAGTGCTGGATGTCGTTCATCAACTGCAATGCCTGCAACGGCGTGTTGCTGCGCTCGCGGCGCGTGCAGACCTGCTCGCGGTTCGGCGCGTCGAAGGTCGCCATGAATGGCGGCGGCGCGGTGCGCTTCAGGAATGTGTAGAGGCTGCGGCGGTAGAGCGCGTCGCCGTGATCCTGCACGTAGTTGCGCGTATTGCTGCCGCCGAAACCTACGGGTTCCCAGATGTTCGGCGGCTGATACGGACGCACTCCCTTGCCGCCGATTTGCGGATTCAGCAGACCGGAGACGAAGAGCGCATTATCGCGCAGCACTTCCGCATCGAGCCGGAAGCGCGGGCCGCGGGCGTAGAGTCGGTTCTCGGGATCCTTCGCGAGCAGTGCGGGCCTGACCTTCGTGCTCTGACGATAGGTCGCCGACGTCACGAGCATCTTCACCAGCGCCTTCACATCCCAGCCGCCTTCGCGGAATGTCACCGCGAGCCAGTCGAGCAGTTCCGGATGACTCGGCGGCTCGCCCTGCGAACCGAAGTCGCCGGACGTCTTCACCAGCCCGGTGCCGAAGAACTGCTGCCAGAAACGATTCACCGTCACGCGCGCCGTGAGCGGTTGCTGCGGCGACACGAGCCACTCCGCCAGATCGAGC
>JBEBGK010000973.1:0-1972 GCA_040081515.1 Chthoniobacteraceae bacterium | reverse complement strand
GGGAAGGGGAGGTGAACCAGATCGCGTCGGTGCTGGGCGCATTCTACGCGGCGCAGCATCCTGGGCCGGACGTCACGCAATGGGGACGCATGGCGAGGCTGAAGCTGAGCACGGACGAGAATTTCCGGCAGACGAGGCCGTTCATCGGCGTGACGATTTCGCGGGCGGCGTTCGAGGCAATCCGTTTCTTCACGGGCCGGTCCTACGCGGAGCGGCGGGCGCTTTTTGCATCGCGGGTGAAAGGGCATCGCATCCGCGACTGCCACGGCGATCTGCATCTCGACCACGTGCATCTCAGCCCGGAAGCGCTTTCGATTTTCGACTGCATCGAGTTCAATGATCGGTTCCGCTACATCGACGTGGCGAGCGATGTCGCATTCCTGGCGATGGACCTGGATTTCCACGGGCGGCCGGATCTCGCGCGGCATCTCGTCGCGCGGATGACGGAGGCGATGAAGGATCGCGGGCTGGCGGAGCTGATGAATTTCTACAAGTGCTACCGCGCCTACGTCCGGGGAAAAGTGGAGAGCCTGCTGCACGCCGCCGCCGATGTGCCCGCGAAAAAGCGGGCGGAGAGCCGGGCGCGGGCGGTGCGTTATTTCCGCCTGGCCTTGCAGTACGCCGTCGCCGGCTCCGCGCCGCTCGTGCTGGTGGTGATGGGGCGTGTCTGCTCGGGGAAATCGACGCTGGCGGCGGCGCTCGGCGCGGAACTGGGCTGGGAGGTGTTTTCGTCGGATCGGATGCGCAAGGAACTCGCCAGCGTGCCGCTCTACACGCGCGGCTCCGCGGCGGAGCGTCGCCGGCTCTACGTGGAAGGCATGACGCAACGGACCTACGACGCGCTGATCGCCGGGGCGGTGAATGCGCTCAAGGCGCACCGGTGTGTGATTCTCGATGCGACGTTCGGCAATCGCGCGCATCGCGATCTGCTGCGCCGCGCACTCGGACGAGGGAAGGCGCGGCATTGTTTCATCGAGGTCCGCGCGCCGGAGGCCGTGGTGCGCCGGCGGCTGAAGGAGCGCGAGCGCTCGCGCCGCGAGATTTCGGATGCGCGCACCGAGGACATGGAAACGCTGAACCGCGCGTATGATCCGCCGACGGAACTGCCCGCCGGCGCCCGCTGCGTGGTGAACACGCGGGGGACGACGGAGGAGTCGGTGCTGGAGACCTTGCGCGTGCTTGGACGCGCGAGGGGGTGAGGCTTGCCCCCCGCGATCCGTTCGCGCCGGGAATCCCGGCGACGGGAACGGGTGCCTACCGTTTCTTCGTGGCGGCCTGCTTGGCCGCCAAAGCCTGCCGCTTTTGCTGACTCGCGATGTCTTCCTTCGACTGCTTCTGCGAGGATTTCTTCTGATTCGCCTTCGGGGATTTGTCGCCCATCTGGTTGCCTTTCTTTTCGGAGTGAACTCGCCTGCGGAATGGATGTTTCCCCGCAGACAACGGCACCGTGCGCGCGGCAGAGCGGAATGTAAACGACGGACTCGACTCCCGCCTCCCCGCCCGGCGCGGGAGCGAAGCGCAATTCATTCGCCGGTGCGGGGTGCGTTCGCTAGTGTCCGGGGTTTTCCTTTCATGTCTGCCAAACCCATCAAGACCGGCGCACCGAGCGCGGAAGAATTAAAGTCCGCCGTCGAGTTGCTGGAGCGAGTCGCCGGCGATCGCGCATTGCTCGCCGGGATGCCGGAGGAGGAACGCACGCGCCTCCTGCAGGCGGCGGGCCGGGTCTTTTGCCCGGACCTCACCGAGCGGCGTCGTCTCGTGAAAGCCAAGGCGCGCCAGCGGAAGTCCGAGAAGATCGAGCGCGACCAGGGCAGGCTGAATGAGACGGGCATCCGGAAGCTGCGCCGGGAGAAAGTCTTCACGACTCCGAACGTGATCCCGCCGATCGACTTCAAGCAGGAGGAGGTGGATGACGCGGAGTTCCGCGAAGTCGTGGAGCCGCAGAACTGCTACGTCTGCAAACAGGACTACT
>JBEBGK010000972.1:0-1977 GCA_040081515.1 Chthoniobacteraceae bacterium | reverse complement strand
AGCGGCGGAAAATCAAGGCGCGACTGCTACGGAACTCATCGCTTCGCCCGCAGCAGCGTGATGACGTAGGCACCCATCCATAGCCGTCGCACGCTTGGGTTGTCCACGTGGCGAAACTCCATCCGGCGCTCATTCGTGCGGGAGATGCGCAGAGTGAAAAAGAGCAACGGGATGCGCAGAAGGTTTCGGAACGGCTCATGCACGACCTTCACATACTTGCCGCGTTTTCCCTCCGCGATCTGTTTCATCTCTCGCGCGTGTTCATCTCGATAGTCTGCCAGCCGTTCGTGGCCTGCTTCACTTTTTTCGCGCTCCTGCAATCGATGTGCCCGCTGCAGCCGGCGAGACTCGGCCCTTGATCCTGCAAGCCCTTCGAGTTCGCGGTCCAGCTCCGCGCGTTCCTTGGGACTCATCTGGTGGATCACCTTGCGCGCCCGCCGCTGCCCATCGGTGAGCCGCGACCACTTCCACCGACGCCACGCGGCCACCGCTGCAGAGAAGATATTCGTCACCGCAGCGTCTCTAATCGTTGACGACCTGCACTCTCACCGGCGCGTCGCGGCCGCCGTGCTTGAGATCGTAGGCATTCATCTTCCGCTTCGCTTCATCGCGAAGCCGGATGCCCTCGCGCTCGCTCCGGTCGTGCTCGTATTCATAGAGCCCCCAGAGCACGGCCCCAATCACGAGCATGGTGGCCAGCGCGCGTTTCGAGATGCGCGGCGCTGATGTGGCCAGTGCTGTGCAACTGCGGCACTTCTTCCCTGCCTGTGTCATCATTTCCCCGCACTCCTCACATAGGCGAGGGACGTTAATCCGTGCCTTGCAGTGCGGGCACTTTCCCTTCGTGCCGGCCATCTCCGGTTCCGCGTCGATGGTCTGATCGCACTCGGGGCATTCAAAACGCAGATGGTGGAGGGTCGCTTTCATGGCTTGGTTTTCTTGGTGGCAGACCTTCGGTTTTGCGGGGCCGTGGCTGTCTGACGAGGCTTGGTCTGCTCTCCGTATTTCACGACCTGCTTGCGTGACATGTCGATCCCGGCGAGCGGGTCGGCGGATGCCTCGTTAAGCATCATCGGCACCTCCAGGTTGTTGGTGATTAGAATCGTTTTTCGCTTCTTCTTTTTAGGCCCGCCCTTGCCGAGGCGCGATGGGGCCTTCGCCAGCGCCTCACTGACGCAGGAGCCGTCCGCTTGCAATTTTTCCACCAGCGCGGAGCGCAGATACTGCGAGACCGTAAGTGGTGCGGCGGCCGCAACGCTTTCCGCCTTGAGGGCGGGATCGCATTGGAAACCGACGAGCACTGTCTTCACGGAACTCCCTTAAATTTATTTTTCCCCGCTCGCAACTTTTTTGTTGCGAACTCGCTTAAAGCGAATTAAAGCCGGTTCAAGATGCAAATCAGCCATGAGTCAAAAGCGTAAATTGAAACGAGGTGCGGTGAGGGTGAGCAGCAGCACGTTTGTCGGCGTGTTCCTGCCACTGCCTTTGGTGGAACTGCTCGATCGCGCAGTGCTGCGCGAGGACACAGACCGCTCGAAATACTTTCGCAGCGCTCTGCGTGAAAAACTGGAGGGCTCGCGATGAACGCCGACCTCCGCAAACTCACCCGCGCTGTCGGCACGCTGGTGGCGTGGCTCTCGCGCGAACTCGGCGCGGATGCCGTGCGCGATCTCGGCGACTGCACCTGCGGGCCGTGCGTTCGCGGGGAGCCCTGCCGGCGTGTGCAGACTCACTTGCCCGCGACCTCTTCCCTCCGCTCGGATGCCGCGGAGCAGGGCGACCCGGCGCTGCTGCGGCATGAGCATGCGTATGCGGTTTACCGCGAGGGCTGCGTGAACGAGGGCGGCACGCCGCTCGACATCATGGAGTGGGCGCACCTGGCCGAACTGCTGCCGGACCGCGCCGCGCGCGAGGAATTCCACCGCGACTGGCAGGCCTACCGCGAGGGCCGGAGCGAGCAGGGCGAGACGCCCGCGC
>JBEBGK010000122.1:0-7837 GCA_040081515.1 Chthoniobacteraceae bacterium | reverse complement strand
CCTGCTGCTCGGTGTCGCCACGGCAAACGCCGTCCTTCTTGACCTCGATCGGATTTGCATGAGCGCCGTCGTGCAGTCGGCGGGCTTCCTCGAGGAGTTCAAGCTGGACAAGACGGGCGTCGGCGACGTCCTCGCGATGTTCTTCCTCGCGTATGCGCTCGGGCAGGTGCCGGCGGGATGGCTGGCCGACCGCTTCGGGCCGCGGCGCATGCTTGGGCTCTATGTGTTCACGTGGTCGCTTTGCACCGCTCTCACCGGAGCGGTCGGCGGGCTCGCCTCGCTGCTCGCAGTGCGATTTGCGTGCGGACTCGCCGAGGCGGGTGCATATCCCGCGAGCGGGCGGTTGATCACGCGTTGGTTTCCGTTCGAACACCGCGGCCGGGCGAACAGCGCCGTCGCCTTCGGTGGTCGGATCGGCAATGCGCTGGCGCTCTGGCTGACGGCGCTGGCAATCGCGAGGTTCGGCTCCTGGCGTTATGTGCTCTGGATCTACGGTGCCATCGGGCTCGTGCTGGCCGCCGCGACGGCGCTTATCTTCCGGGACACTCCATCCGAGCATCCGTGGACCAACGATGCGGAGCGGCGCCTGATCGGGAGCGCACCCGTGTCGCCCGCCCGCCGCTTCCCATGGCGTGAACTGCTGCGGCATCGCGGGCTGTGGATGCTCAGCGCGGCGGGCATCGGCATGAACGTCGGGTGGGCTTTCCTGATCACGTGGCTGCCGACGTATCTCACCGAGGTGCGCGGGCTCAGCAAGGTGGACGCGGGCTGGTATTCCTCGCTGATCCTCGCGTGCGGCCTCGCAGGCGTCCTTTTTGGCGGCTGGTGGTGCGACTTCCTCACCCGCAGTTTCGGGCCGCGCTTGGGGCGCCGGTTGCCATTCGTGATCGGGAGCGCCGTCGCGATTTGCTCCTACCTCGCGTGTCCATTCCTCAAGACGGCGGAAGCGGTCGCCATCGCGTGTGGCGTCGTGGCCTTTGCGACGGACAGCATGGGCCCCGCGGTGTGGGCGCTCGGCCAGGACATCGGGCGGAACCACGTCGCCTCCACGATGGCGTGGAGCAACATGTGGGGAAACCTCGGCGCATCGGGCCTGGCGAAGCTCATCCCGATCCTCCTCGTCAGTCCGGTGCATCGCGCGGACTGGAGCGAGGTTTTCTGGCTGTGTGCCGGCGGATTCGCCGTGCTCGGCGTGGCGATCCTTTTCGTGGACAGCACCCGCGGCCTCGGGGATGAGGCGGCAAGTCCGTGACTCTCCCGCGCTACAGCGCGGCTGCGACCGCGGCGCCCATCGCCGCCGTGTCCAGTCTCGTCGTGCCTTCGGACCAGATGTCGCCGGTCCGCTTGCCGGCCTCGATCACCTTGCGGACCGCGGCCTCGATCGCATCGGCAGGAGCAGCCTGCCCGAGCGCGTAGCGAAGCATCATCGCGGCGCTGAGGATCTGCGCGAGCGGGTTGGCGATCCCCTTGCCCGCGATGTCCGGCGCGGAGCCGCCACCGGGCTCGAACAAGCCGAAGTATAAACCGCCCGCCTTCGACGCACCGAGGCTCGCGCTCGGCAGCATGCCGATGGAACCCGTGATCGCCGCCATCTCATCGCTCAGGATGTCGCCGAAGAGATTCTCCGCGAGGATCACGTCGAAGTCGCGCGGCGCCTTGATGAGCTGCATCGCGGCATTGTCCACATAGAGATGGCTGAGCTGGACTCCGGGATACTCCTTCGCCACCTCGATGACCGTCTTCCGCCAGAGGACCGAATTCTCAAGCACGTTCGCCTTGTCGATGGAGGTCAGCTTGTTGCGGCGTCCCTGCGCCGCGCGAAATGCGACATGCGCGATGCGTTCGATTTCGCTGCGGCGATAGACCATCGTGTCCACCGCGACCGGCTCGCCGTTCTCCATGTGCGTGCCTTTCGGCTGGCCGAAGTAAAGGCCGCCGGTGAGCTCCCGGACACAGAGCATGTTGAAGCCGCCCGCCACCAGATCGGGCCGCACGGGGGAGGCATGCGTGAGCTGCGGATAGCAAATTCCCGGGCGCAGGTTTGCGAAAAGCCCGAAGTGCTTGCGCAAAGGCAGCAAGGCGCCGCGCTCCGGTTGTTCGTTCGGCGGCAGCGATTCCCACTTCGGCCCGCCCACGCTCCCGAAAAGAATCGCATCGCTCTCGCGACATGTGCGGATCGTGGAATCGGGAAGGGCCTTGCCATCCATGTCGATCGCGATGCCCCCGACACGGGCCTCCGTCATCGCAAGCGTGAAACCGAATTTTTTCTCCACCACGGCGAGGACCCGCCGGGCCTCGTTCATCACTTCGGGACCGATGCCGTCACCCGGCAGAACAGCGATTTTATACGTGGACATAGGGGGCGGGACCGTAGTGGGCCGCGTGATTTTGCCAAGGCGGAAACCGGGCTCCGATCCACGACCCGGCGAAAATCACGATCGGTTTCCACTAGTGACGGGAGCCTGCTTCCGCTAACGACACTTTCCCGATGCCCTCTTCCTCGCTTTTTGTACTCATCCTCGCCGGTGGCAGCGGCGAGCGGTTCTGGCCGCTCAGCCGCAAGTCGCGTCCCAAGCAATTGCTCTCGCTTTTCGGCGACGAAACGCTGCTCGAGGCGACCCTCCGGCGGCTCGACGGTCTCGTGCCAAAGGAGAACATCCTCATTCTCACCAATGCCGATCAGGAAGCCGGCGTGCGCTCTCTCGCCCGCGGCCTGCCGGCGCAGAACATCGTGGCTGAGCCCGCGAAACGCGACACGGCGGCCGCGATCGCGCTCGGCGTGGGCTGGATCGCC
The DNA here is from genome assembly GCA_040081515.1 of Chthoniobacteraceae bacterium. Classification (GTDB taxonomy): domain Bacteria; phylum Verrucomicrobiota; class Verrucomicrobiia; order Chthoniobacterales; family Chthoniobacteraceae; genus SXWH01. Next base: position 5,043 of record JBEBGK010000122.1, on the reverse strand, counting down.
GCCCGGGACCCGGAGGCGACGATGGTCGTGCTCCCGGCAGACCACCTGATTCGCGACGTGGAAGGCTTTCAAAAGACGGTGCATGCCGCGGTATCGACCGCGCGGAGCACGGGCCAGTTGGGAACGATCGGAATCAAGCCGACGTGGGCCTGCCCGGGCTTTGGCTACATTGAAATGGGCCCCGCGATTTCCAACGGACGAGGGCCGGACGATCCCGTGGTGCATGAGGTGGTGCGATTTCGCGAGAAGCCGGACGCCGAACTGGCGGAGCAGTTCCTGCGACAGGGCAACTTCCGTTGGAACGCGGGGATGTTCATCTGGACCATCCAGGCGATCTCGGCCGCGCTCTACAGCAACGTGCCGGAACTGGGCGCGTTCGTCCGGCGCATCCATGCCGGGGAAAATTTCGAGCAACTGCTGCGCGACGTGTTCCCCACCCTGCCGAAAATCTCAATCGACTACGCCGTCATGGAAAAGGCGGCCCGCGTTTTCGTGGTCGAGAGCGCCTTCGACTGGGACGACGCGGGGAGCTGGACCGCTGTCGCGAAGTATCTCGCAGACAGGGGCTCCGGCAATTCCGGCAACACCGACGTCACCACCATCGAGTCGGCCAACAACATCGTCTTCTCGAGCCAGAAGCGCCACGTCGCACTGCTCGGGGTGAATGATCTCATCGTCGTCGAGACGCCCGATGCGATCCTCGTCTGCAACATCCACGAAGCGGAGCGGATCAAGCACCTCGTCGCCAAAATCCCGCCCGAACTGCAATGAAGCGCGCGCTCGGCATCGATGTCGGTGAAGCGCGAATCGGAGTCGCCGTCTCGGATGAACTGGGAATGCTCGCGCACCCGGTGGAGACGATCGTCGTGAAGGAAACCGCCGATCCACCGGGACGGATCGCACAGATCGCCACCGAGAAGGACGCCGCCCCGATCATCGTCGGCCTGCCGAAGAACATGGACGGCACATCGGGGCCGGCGGCGGAGAAAGCCCGTGCGTTTGCCGAGAAATTGCGCGGGCGCGTGACGTGCCCGGTGATCCTCTGGGACGAACGGCTCACCACGGTCGCCGCGCAACGGTATCTCCACGAGGCGGGACGCAACGTGAAGCAAAGCCGCGCCGTGATCGACCAGGTCGCCGCCCAGATCATCCTTCAAGGCTGGCTCGATTCGCAGGCGGCCGCCGGCTGATCTTTCCGATGCCCGAAGCGCTCGATCGTCTGAAGCTGGTCGTGGCCTACGACGGACGTCCCTTCGCCGGCTGGCAGAGCCAGGCCGGCGGCAACGCCGTGCAGGATTACCTCGAGGCCGCCTTCCTGGCCGTCGGCGGAATCCAGGTGCGCATCCACGGCTCGGGGCGGACGGATGCCGGAGTCCACGCGCTCGGCCAGGTCGCGCATGCCGACGTCCCGCGCGGCCAGTACCCGGTGGGCATCTGGATGTCCGCCCTCAACGCGCATCTGCCTCGCGAGATCCGCGTCCTCCGCTCCTCTCGCGTCTGGGGCGGACGCGACGGATTTCACGCCCGCTTCTCCGCGATTGGCAAACGCTACCTCTACCGCCTTTGGAACGCGCCCTTCATGCATCCGCTCGAGATCGGCCGCGCGTGGCACGTGCCGCGGGTTCTCGACCTCGACAGGCTGCGCGAAGCAGCGGCGCTCCTCATCGGCCGGCACGATTTTGTGCGATTCTCCGCGCGCGCGGCGAAAAACGACCGCGAAACCGTCCGGACCATCCACCGCGTCTCCATCGTGCCGCGCAGCCACCTGGTCACCCTCACATTCGAGGGGGACGGATTCCTCTACAAGATGGTCCGGCTGCTCACGGGCACACTCGTCCGGGTCGCCGAAGGTCGCGCACCCGTGTCATTCATCACGGATCTGCTCTCGCCAAAGGTCAGCGCGCGGACTCATTTCACGGCGCCTGCCGAGGGTCTTTACCTCGCGAAAGTCTCCTACCCGCCGACGGCGCGTCGCAACGCGGCTTGAGCGCCGCGACGTCTGCGCGTGCATCTTCGCCGCGCTTCCAATCGCGATTACAGTCCTTCGATCTTACTGCCATTCTGCGACTGGGCCGCATTGCCGCCGCCCTCCGCGGATGCGGACGCGCCCTTCGGCTTCACCACGATCGCATACGGCTCATAGGTAAACTGCACGTTCGCGAGCTCGCCGATATATCGGAGCACCTCGGTGAACGGGACCTGTTGCAGGGTTAGCGTCACCTTCGACGCCTTCGAGGCCTCGTCGAGTTGCAGCACGAAATTGATCGCCACCCTACCGGCCGCGAGCTTGTTCCCCTTCTGGCGGAGGAATTCCAGCACATCCGCAAGCGTCGCCTCCTGATGATCCACCTTGTCGAGAATCAGCTTCCTCAAGGCCGCCTCCGTGGCGGTCACCGGCACCTTGCCCGCCTGTTGCGTCTGTTCATCGGCGACGATCCGGCGAAGGTAGGACGATGCCGTTCGATTGTTCGGATCCAGTTTCCGGACGAGGTTGAATTTCTCCTTCGCCGCGGCAAGGTCGCCCCGGATGTAAGTCCGCTGGGCATCAACGAGGAGATCGGACACGTCGTCACTATGGGCGACGGCAACGACTGCAAGCGAGGCAAGCAACGGGAGGCATGAGCGTAGTGAGGGGTTCATGGTGAAAACGATGCTCCCAAAAACGCGTTCCGCAAGCCGAGTTGTTCCCACATTTCACGGCTCCGGGCCGGCCCCATTTCCCGTGCGGGATGGTGCGCGCTGCAGGGTTCGAACCTGCGACTTCTTGCGTGTGAAGCAAGCGCTCTACCACTGAGCTAAGCGCGCGTTTTCCGCTTTCGGCCCGTGAATAGAATCAGTTTTGCGCAGTGACGCCAGAGGAAATTTCCCACTCAGGGGCCCCTATTGCATAAAACCCCGGTTTCCCGCCGCGCGAGATCCGGGAGATCAAAAGGTGTTGCCACACTCGGGGAGGGCTTTTAAGGTCCCGCCTCGATTTTCCGACCACTGCGTTCCCAAATCGGAGCGCCCCGGGCAAAGCGTCCCAGGGCAACCGCCAGGGAACGTCGAACGAAAAAGCGCGGTTAGCTCAGTGGTAGAGCACTACCTTGACACGGTAGGGGTCGCAGGTTCGAACCCTGCACCGCGCACCACCTCAAGTGGATGAGGATGGGGCATTTGCACACGAAGCGGAAAAATGCGATCGGGTCGCTGTAACATTTTTTTGTAACACTTTTCAAAGTGGGTCTGTTTTCGCGGGGGAGCCGTCGCCGAAAACCTCCGCGTTTGGTTGAAGGCGCTCGTGCGGTCCGAAGGCGCGCTGGCGCAAGATTCAGACGCTTTCAACGAGAGACTGAAACGGCTACGCATGGCGGCATGTTGGAGCAGCCACAGAGTTTCAAACCGATCGTTGTCAACGGCGTACGCCCGCTCGTGCTTTCCAAGAAGCTCCTCATCCAGGTTCTCGGGAGCGTGAGGCTCGTGCAGCGAATGCTCTACGCAACCCGGCACGGGCTCGCACCCAACCCTTGGTTGCGGATTGTGCGTATGGGACGGCCCGGTTGCGAACTGCTGGTCGATACGAGTTCCGTCGAACAAGCCTACGCCCGCCTCCTCGCGGGAGAGGAGCCTCCGCGATTGCCGAGCGAGCCGCCTGAGAGCGCACGCGCCTCTTGCGCTGAAGATCGAACCGAAAGAAACGCATCCGCACGAGGGGCAAAAGCCCGGAGGGAAAAAACCCTGCTCGCTAAAGATGCGGAGAGGAACAGGTCTACAGCCACCGCTGGCTCGGATTCACTCCCGACTCTCTGAGAGCAACAAGGTAGAGAAGGCCGATCTTCCGAAGTTGCCCGATGGCTGCGACCAAGACGCAGGCGCTACTTGGAGGGCCTTACCTCGACCTGCGTTACCCACGCGCCTTGGTCTTGCGGCAACTGGCGGAAGCGTGACGGCACGGGGCTGATTCGTTCGACCGCGAGTTCCTGGAGAGCCGCCGCGATCTCGGCGAGGCGCTTTCCGGAGACGACAATCTCGTGCGCGCCGAATGAAATTTTGAGCGTCTCATCGTCAGTCGTGCTCGTGTGCTGCGCGTGGAGGAACTGCTGGTACGGGAAGAGGAATGATTCGCCGGGGGCGACATCGATCTTCAGGCACGTGCAATTGCGATCGCGGTGCCAGCAGGCGCGGTCGCTCTCCTCCGTGGCGGGTCGTGGGTTTGACGATTCTTTGGACGACTGCTTGAGGCTCATACGCTGATGGTTTGCTTTTTCTTTTGAACGAAACTCCTTCGCGAAAACATCATCGCCACGGCCCTCGCGAATGCGCGGCCACGGCGGAGGAGCCAAAACTGGCCGAGTTGGATCGCCTTCCGTTCGCGCTTGGCAGCATCGAGGTCCATCGCGAGCGCCCGGTCGCCGCTCTTGGTGATGTTCGCGCGCAGCTCGGCTTTGTCGGGCGTGAAGATGCGCACGCTTTTTCGCCCGCGCGAAATGCTCACATACCACTGCTGCGCGTTTGTGGCGCCGCTGACGGACGCGTCGCCGAGGAGCACGTGATCCACGGTCTTTCCCTGCGAGCCGTAGGATGTCACCGCGTAGCCGCGGACGAACTGCCGGTAGCTCGCCGGGAGCGTGCGACCGTCGGTGAGTTCGATCGCTCCCGAGGCGCGGATGTTTTTCACGGTGACGACTTCGCCGTTCGCGAGCAGTTCGCCGCGCGCCGTCTTCGCATTCGCCTTCAATTGCAGCCGGTCCTGCCGGCTCAACGACAACCCGCGAAGCGTGCAAACCGTCAGACCATCGACGTGCCTCGCCTTCACGACGCGGATCTTTCCCGCAGTCTCGACGACGATGCCACTTGGAATCACCGCAATCATGCGGCCTGTCGCGCCGCGCGCCGTGCAGCCGAGCTTGCGATTGAAGACCAGCACGTGATCCACCGGGTAGTATCGGGGATCGAGTTTCTGCGCGTCCGTCAGATCGGCACCTTCGAGCGACACGACACTTCGTTCCTGTCCGGTGAGGGAGCCACGGGTGCGCAATGCTTCACGGATGCTCTCGTTGAGTG
>JBEBGK010000971.1:0-1979 GCA_040081515.1 Chthoniobacteraceae bacterium | reverse complement strand
CCGTAGGTGATCTTGTTGTCGCGGATCAGGCGTGCCGGCTTCCAGCCTTCGACATGATAGGGCGCGAACTCCCTCTCAAACTCCGCATTCCATCCCAGATCCTCGAGTGTCATCGCTGCCGGCATCCGCAATCAGGCAAACGAACCCGCGCCTGCAAGCACCTCGGCGATGAAACCGAGCAGTTCCCTGCGTCCGCTGCGCGCTTCCACCGATGTGGTGAAGACCCTCGGCAGCTCGCCACACCAGGCCGCGATCTGTTCGTGAAACATTTCGATGTGCTTCTTCAACAGCCCCGCCTTCACCAGGTCCGTCTTGCTGAAGACGAGCGCAAACGGCACCGACTCCTCCAGCAGCCACTGCACAAATTCCAAATCGATCTGCTGCGGCGGATGCCGTGAATCAATCAACACAAAGACCCCCGCGAGATTCGCCCGACCCGTCAGGTAGCCCGCAATCATCTGCTCGAAACGTTCCCGCGACCCGCGGTCCGCCTTCGCGTAGCCGTAGCCCGGCAGGTCCACGAGCGTCCACGCGCCGTTCACCGAGAAAAAATTGATCAACTGCGTGTGCCCCGGAGTCGCCGAGACTTTCGCCAGCGTCTTCGCACCGGCCAGCATGTTGAGCAGCGACGACTTCCCCACGTTCGAGCGACCGATGAATGCAAACTCCCGCAGGTCCGACACCGGGCATGAAGCCAGATCCGGCGCGCTGATCTGAAATTTGGCGGAGACGATGTTCATTTGCGCAAGGCGCGGAGAGGGATCGCAGGCGTCACGTCCGATCCACGAACGGATGCAGGGCGGGCACGGACTGCCAGACACGGCGTGCGACGAGCTCGGGAGAATCGGATTGGATTTCGATGCGGACCACGCCGGGCTCGGTCCGCGGGTCGGGCGGTTCCGCGGCTTCGAGCTGCGAAGAAAGCAGGGACGCCGGGAAGAAATGCGTCTTTGCCTCCTCGCGGCGCAGCAGGCGGGTCCTGAGGACTTCCTGCGACACGTCGAGCCACGCGATGACGACCTGGCCGCCGACGATCCGCGCCTCATTCACATAGGTGCGAAAGCGATCCCGTGTGCGACGGCGGAGACAGGAGCAGGCGATGACGACGCTCTCGCCGCGACGACGCCATGCGATCATGCCGCCGAGGAGCCGCTCGGCCCAGTTCTGCCGGTACTCATCGGCAAGCGGCGTTCCGCTTTTCATCAGATCGACAGCCTCGCGGCTGTGGTAGTCGTCGGCATCGATGACGGGCAGGCTGAGCTCCCTGCCGATCTCCTCGGCGACGACGCTTTTCCCCGAGCCGCTCGGTCCGGCGATGATGAGCGCATACCATCGGTCCCTTACCAATAGTTCTGACATGGGGTGTTCCTTTCGATTCGCGTGTTTTGAGAAGCTGTCGCCTGTGATTCGTTGTGTGAGGCGAACCGCTGCATTGTGCGTTTGGACGTTCCGCGTGACTAGAGCATTTTGGGCGAAAGTGTGGCGGTTTGTGCGGCGCTGTAAATGTGGTGCCGACAATCTGTCGGCAAGTTTCTTCCGGCATGGGAGACTCGGATGCGAACGCTATTTGCTCCGCGCCATCCCGCCACCTGCGCCCATCCTGCCAGCCGACAGGTTGTCGGCTCCACATTGCGCGCCGACAGGATTGTCGGCTCCACACGTTTTGCCGACCGCGCGAAGTTCACCGCTTGAATCCGGCGCGTTCGTTGGAAAGTCTGCGCCACCGCACCGATGCCACCACCCACCGAGTTCGTCTCCCACCTCCTCGACCTGCTCTCGCCACTCCGCGACGTGACGGCGCGCGCAATGTTCGGCGGCTGGGGCTTCTATCATGGCGGGAAAATGTTCGCGCTGGTCGCCGATGACACTTTCCACGTGAAGGTGGACGAAGTGAGCCGGCCAGAGTTCGAGCGCGCCGGCCTCAAGCCCTTCGTTTACGAGACGAAATCCGGTCAGCGAAGTGTCATGAGCTACCACAC
>JBEBGK010000970.1:0-1980 GCA_040081515.1 Chthoniobacteraceae bacterium | reverse complement strand
ATCCGGGTTGTCGCTCTCCGCGATGTGGCCGAACTCCTTTTCCATCGCTCCCATCGCCGCCTCCATCTTCGCATCGTCTTCGCCGCCCGGCTCATCCACCGGTTTGTCCTTGGCTGCGCCCGTGATGGCGAACCCGCTGATCATTTTTTCCAGTCTCCATTTCTGATTGTCCGGGCAGCGCGGCACTCTGTCCGCAAAACGCAGGCTGCGTGCGAAAAATGAGTAGATGCGGCGATTATCCGGGCAGAAGAATTCGTAGATGGGCATGCGGCGTCCGTAGGTTGTCGGCTTTGAATTTGGCCGTGCCATGACGGATTGGCAAAGCCGTTCGCTCGGCGGCGGCAAAATCATCCACGCACTTGACAGCTTCTTCGCGCTGGAATATCGAAACCCTCCCGCAGAGATTCCGTCACTGGAGAGTAAGGCTGGGTAGCTCAGTTGGTAGAGCAGAGGACTGAAAATCCTCGTGTCCCCGGTTCGATTCCGGGCCCAGCCACTCTCTAGGATTCAAGGGTTCGGATACTGGAAGTGTCCGCCCGACCTACCCCGCAGCCCTCGTGCGCAGCGATTCCCAGAGCTGGGAATGATTCAGCAGGATGTCCAGGAGGCCGTGCAGCACCACAGGGGAATTGAGCGCCTTGGTGCTCATGGCGGAATGCGCATCGTAGGATGCGATGATGGCGTTCTGCAGTTCCGCCCTGAGATCGGGTGAGGCGGCGAACTGCTCCTTGGTGTTGTTCGTGGCCTGCTGGCGCAGGGTTTCGGATTCCAGCATCTTCCCGCGCAGAACCTGATTCACATAGACGAGCTGGTCCTGTTCGGTCGTCTCGGAGCCGAAGAGTTCGTTCAGTTTCTCGATCAGCTCTGCCATCCAGACTTTCGTCTTTTCCTGCAGGCTCCCTCCGCCGACGTCGGTGATGGGTTCCAGCTTGGGCGTTTCGCCTTCGCTGAGCGGCATCGGTTGCTTCCCTTTGTGGATCAGCTTGTGCCGGCTGAGAACCACCTTGGACAAATCAATCGCGTCCCGCTCGCGGCCAAACTCCAGCAGCGGCAGCAGACGCCTGTATAAAATGGCGCGCTTCTCGATGGCCGTGTTCCCGTAGTCGAAAATCTGCGAGAGGAACGTGTAGAGGCGGATGTAGGCACCCATGTCGCCCTTGAACAACACGAGTGCGCTCAACTCATCCTGCGCCGCCTTGATGGCCTTTTCGTCCCTCCGTTCCCTTGCTGCGGCGAGTGCCTGCTGCGCGTCCTTGTAGCAGTGCATCACGCGGTCCCGCACCGGTTCGATCGCGGCCACCAGTTCGCTCTGCTTCACGCCCGTCAGTTCGGCCTGCACCACGCGTTCGATTTCAAATTCGTCGTAGTGTCCCGCGGCGTCCAGTTTGGCGCGCAGGTTGAAGATCAGGTTTGGGTCCGTCAGCGCCGCCAGCTCCGCCGTTGTGTGGTAGGTCTTGAAGGCCTCCAGGATTTCCGCCGCCTCGTTCACGAAATCCACCACGTAGGTCGTGTCCTTCCCGGGGTGCGCGCGGTTCAGCCGCGAGAGCGTCTGCACCGCCTGGATGCCCGCGAGCCGCTTGTCCACATACATGCCGCAGAGCAGCGGCTGATCGAACCCCGTCTGAAATTTGTTCGCGACGAGCAGGATTTGGTAGTCGTCACCCTTGAACGCCTCGCGGATGTCCCGTCCGTTCAGCAGCGGGTTCAGCACCTTGCTGCTTTCGGTGAAGCCGTCCGGTCCGGAGTCCGCATCATTCACCTCACCGGAAAATGCCACCAGCGTCCCAATCTTGTAGCCGCGCCCGCCGATGTATTTCTCGATGGCCAGCTTCCAGCGCACCGCCTCCACGCGGCTGCCCACCACCACCATCGCCTTCGCCTTGCCGCCGAGCAGCGGCGCCACGCATTCGCGGAAATGCTCCACCACCACCTGCACCTTCTGCGCGATGTTGTACGGGTGGAGCCGCACCCAGCCCATGA
>JBEBGK010000969.1:0-1984 GCA_040081515.1 Chthoniobacteraceae bacterium | reverse complement strand
GTCGCGAGCTCGGAGGCCTGGGCGACCAGGTCGGAGAGCGCGATCTCGAGGGCCTCGACGTTGCGCAGGAGGCCCGAGAAGACGTCCAGCCGGCGGAGGCGGTCGTCGACCTCGCGGATCGTGTCCTCGATCGCGTCGAGCCCCTGCTGCAGCACGCCGGCGACGGTGACCTCCTCGGCGTAGGTCTCGCCGGCGACGGCGCCCGCGGCCGCGGCCGCGGAGTCCGCGGAGCCGACGGGGTCGATCGCTCCGAAGGGCTGGATCTCGCGGCCGGCCTCGGTCATGTCGGTGGAGGTGATGATCACCACCCGCTGGCCGTGCAATCCCGCGTCGGCATTCACGGCGGCGAGAAGGTCGAAGCCGGTGCCACCGGGCATGTTCAAGTCGCTGACGATCAGATCCGGGCGGAGCGTGCGGGCGAGTTGGAGCGACTCGGTGATGGTCGATGCCACGCGCACTTCGTATCCCGAGGGATCGAAGATGCTGTGCATCAGCCGTCGCTCGGCGGCGTTGTCGTCCACCACGAGGAGGAGCGCGCCTTTCGTGTGCGGCGTGGGCTTGCTTGCCTCGGAGGGTGCGGGCTCCACGCGCGGCGCAGAGCGCAGCGCGGGATCGAGGAACGCCTCCACCTGGCCGACGAAAATCTCGGGAGTGATCGGCTTTGAAATGTAGCCGTCGAAACCGGCCCCGATCACTTTTTCGCGGTCGCCGACCATCGCCTGCGCCGTCACCGCGACCAGCGGGATGTGCCGCAGCGCGGGATCGGCCTTGATCTGGCGGGCCATTTCATACCCGTCCAGCCGCGGCAGATGGATGTCGCAGACGACGATGTCGGGCAGCTCGCGACGCAGGGCTGCGAACCCCTCCTCCCCGTCCATCGCGGTGCGCACGGTATGGCCGAAGGCTTTGAGCAGGTAGCTCATCAAATCCAGGTTGGCCTGTTTGTCTTCGATGATGAGAATTCGCGCGCTCATGCGATGTCTGGCTGAAGAGTGAGGGTGAACCGGCTGCCTTGCTGCGGCTCGCTTTCCACGGTGATAATGCCACCGATCAGCCCCGCAAGTTTCTGGCTCAAGTGCAACCCGAGTCCGGTGCCTTCATAACTACGCGTGGATGAGTTGTCAATTTGCGAGAACGCGGAAAAAAGTTTCGCCTGATCCTCCGCGCGGATGCCGATGCCCGTGTCCGTGACGATGAACTCCACCGTGCCTGTCCCATCTTCCGTCCGGCGTCGGAGATCAATGGTGACGCGGCCCTTCTCGGTGAACTTGAGCGCGTTGTTGGCGAGATTGATCAGGATCTGGCTCAGCGCGCGACGATTGCTCGGGCGGATGATCTCCTCCGCCGGCAGGAGAACTTCGAGCTTCAGCCCCCTGGCTTCCGCAAGCGGCTTCAGCGTGTCGGCGACTTCCCGGACGACCTCGCCGCAGGCGACCGGTGCGAAGCGCATCTCCACGGTGCCCGACTCGATGCGTGTGAGGTCGAGCAAATCGTTGATCAGCGAGAGCAGGTGCTTGGCGCTGGTCTGGACGGTGCGGAGCTGCATTTCCTGATCGGTCGTGAGCGGGCCGGGCAGCTTCATGAGCAGCGTGCCGGCAAAGCCGATGATCGCATTCAGCGGCGTGCGCAGCTCATGCGACATGTTGGCGAGGAAGCGATCCTTCGCCAGCACCGCCTTTTCCAGCTCCACGTTTTTCTCATGCAGCGACTGCTCGATGCGTTTGCGCTCGGTGACATCGCGCACCACGCTGATCACCATCGGGCCTTCCTCCGTCTCGACCGGGCTGAGCAGGATATCCACCTGGAATTCGCTGCCGTCCTTGCGCCGCCCGAAAAGCTCCAGCCCCGCGCCCATCGTCCGGATTTCCGGATTGGCCTGATAGTTCGCGTGCTGATGCGCATGCTTCCCGCGCAGGCGCTCAGGCACGAGCATCTCGATGCGCTGGCCGACGAGTTCCTCGCGCGGGTAGCCAAACATCGTGAC
>JBEBGK010000968.1:0-1984 GCA_040081515.1 Chthoniobacteraceae bacterium | reverse complement strand
CGCCGCCGACGGTGAGATTGTAGCCGATGAGTTTTCCGCCTTCCTCGATGGCGATGTAGCCGAGGCAGTTCGTGAGGATGTCCACGTCATTCACCGGCTGGAGCGCGAAGGCCGTCTTGAATTTCCGAGGCAAGTAGGTGCGGCCGTAAAGCGGGTCCACGAAGTCCTTGTTCTTCGGATCTTCGAGATTGAGCTGCACGCCCTCGACCCAGATCGAGTGATAGGCTGGCGTCTTCGGCATCAAGGCCTCCGAGACGCGCGTGGCATCGGCGAGGAGCTGCGCGTGCTGCGCGCTCGCGACGGGCGCGGGCGGGCTCATCACGTTGCGGTTCACGTCGCCGCAGGCCGCGAGCGTGTCCATCATCGCCGCGTTGATGGTCTTCATCAGCGGCCCGAGGCCGGTCTTTACGACGCCGTGAAACTGGAAGCTCTGCCGCGAAGTGATGCGCAGCGTGTTGTTGCCGTACTTCGTCGCGAGGTCGTCATAGACGAGGTAGCCCTTCGGCGAAAGCACACCGCCGGGGATGCGCCCGCGGATCATGAAGATGAATTTCTTCCCCGTCTTGCGCAGATCGCGGTCATCCTGCTGGTAGATGCCGTGGAATTTCATGAACTGCTGGTCGTCGTCGGAAAACCGATCCAGCGCCGGGTCCGCGAGCGTCGCGGCGAGCGTGCCGGCGAGCGTGGGGATGGCGGTCTTGATCTCCTCGTTGTGCGTGGGCTTTTTTTCCTTTGAAGGAGTTGCGACAGTGGCTTCGCTCATGGTGTGCAGGCAGTGATGTGTTTGGAAAATGGGTCGCTTTGCGGACGAGCCAAGAAAGAAGCGTGGAGGAGGTTTCCATGTAACGCAAGAGGGATTTTAGTTAAAGTCTATCGGATTAATAGACAATTACTTTTCCCTCTGTTGTAGCGCCGAGTCCCGCGGTGTGTCGGCGGTGTCTCCACGCCTACGAGGTCTCGGTCCGCTGTCGCAGATTCTTGTGGGTCCAGGCTGAAGCGATCTCGCCAAATCCACCGCACCCGTTACGCTTTGGAATCGCCAACCCGTTGCAATGAAAAACAACAACCGAGCCCTTGAAGGATTCGAATCCATTTTCCACCCGTCCGATTTTTCCGAGGCGAGCGAAATCGCCTTTGCCCACGCGCTGAAGATCGCCCTCGCGGCGGCGGGCAAACTGACGCTCTTCCACTCGGCCAACGGAGCCTCAGTGGACTGGCATGAATTCCCGGGCGTGCGGCGCACCTTGGAAGAATGGAAACTGCTGCCCGCCGGCAGCCCGCGCAACGCCGTTGCGGAACTCGGAATCCGCGTGGCGAAGATCGTCGGTCGCGGCCACGGTCCGGTGGACACGGTCCGGGATTTTCTCCGGGACCACGGGGCGGATCTGATCGTGCTGGCGACCCACGCCCACGAAGGCCGGATGCAGTGGCTGCGGAGTTCGGTGGCGGAACCCATTGCGCGGGACTCGCACCAGATGACGCTCTTTGTCCCCCACGGCGTGGATGGATTTGTCTCGCGGGCGGATGGCAGCGTGCATCTGCGCAACGTGCTGATCCCCGCTGCGCTCGAACCATGGCCGCAAACGGCCGTCACGGCGGCCACGCGACTGGCAGCGGCGCTCGGCGTATCGCAGGTGGAGTTCCACCTGCTGCACGTCGGCGAAGAAGGCGATCTTCCGGCATTGGAACTGCCCGTGGCGCCGGGATGGAAATGGAATAAGCTTTGCCGGCGTGGACCGGTGGTTGACACGATCCTCCACGCGGCGGAGGCGTATCACGCGGATCTGGTGGTGATGACGACAGATGGCCACCACGGCTTCCTCGACGCGCTGCGCGGCAACTCGACGGAACGCGTGCTGCATCGCCTCCGGTGTCCGCTCCTCGCTATTCCGGCCCGCCCGGCGCCGTAGCAGGCGCGCCGGAGTGAGGTTCGCCCCGGAAAAAACGAAACCGGCACGCGGCGATGCCGGGTGCCGGTTCGTTG
>JBEBGK010000121.1:0-7854 GCA_040081515.1 Chthoniobacteraceae bacterium | reverse complement strand
CCTGATACGATCCCACGGGACCGGCGCCCTTGAATCCATCCTCGCCGCTGTTCTCCGCGGGAAAACGACCCTGCCACGTGTTTGCCATCCATTTTCCACCGGGATTGAACTCATTGCCCCACACGAAGCGTGCCCCTTGCGCTCCACCCCGCGCCGCATATTCCCACTCGGCCTCGGTCGGCAGACGTTTCCCCGCCCACTTGCAATACGCCACCGCATCCTCCCACGACACATGCACCACGGGGTAGCGCTCCTTCCCGTTGATGTCCGATTCCGGCCCGTCGGGATGCCGCCAGTTCGCGCCGATCACGGGGCTCCACCACGCAGAATTGCTCCGCAGATCCACCTCGCCCTTTGGCGCGCGGAAGCAGAGCGACACCGTCTTCCCCTCGAACTCCGGCAGCAGCCCCGGGATGTCCTTCGCGCTCAGCGGCCGCTCAGCGAGCGTCAGATACCCGGTCGCCTTGGTGAATGCCTCGAACTGCCCGTTCGTCACCTCAGTGCGATCCATGAAAAAGGACTTCACCGTCACATCATGCACAGGCTGCTCGTCGCTCGGCCCGTCCTTGCTTCCCATCGCAAAGGTCCCGCCCTTGATGAAAACCATCCCCTCCGGCGCGGCCGGATCCTCCGCGCAGGCGCAAAATGGAATCAGTGTGAGAAACGCGATCGATCGGAAGGATGAAAACACGCCGCAGGCATAGCCGACACCGCCCCTGCCCGCAACCCCGCCGACGATTCCGCAGGATTCGAAAAGAACACACTGAGCTGCCCGTCAATCGCCGCCGTCGCGCCGTTCGCCACGCGCAACCAGATCCCGCAGCATCCGCCGGATGTCGCGCAGGCCCCTCACGCTGACGTAAACCGTGGTCGTCGAATACCAGACGACGCACGCCCAGACGAGGAGGAACCAGAAGCCGTGTCCGTGGGTCATGACCTTGTCTGCGTGCGGGGTTTGAGCAGCGAGCCGGCGATCATTCCGAGCGCCGCCGCCGCGAAGGCTGCGATGCCCGCTGCATCCTTGCCGATGGATGCCGCGAGCTTCGCGGTCGCCGGGATTTTTTCCATCGAGAGATGCGCGATCGGCACGGCGGCACCGAGGATGATGGCACCGAGCGCGCCCCAGTTGTTCGCTCGTTTCCAGTAGCAGCACCCGACGAGCAGCGCGGACATGCTCGAAAGATAGATCGAGCCCGTGAGGAGCAGATACGACCACACATTGCCCTCGATGGTGTAGAGCAAGCCGAAGACGAGCAGATACACGCCGATGAGCGCAACGATGCAGCGATTCCAGAGTATCGCGCGCTGATCCGGCCACGGACGGCGGCGGAACGGCCCGAGGATGTCATTATAGATCACGCTTCCCCAACTGAGCATGTAGCTCGAATCGGTGGACATATCCGCCGCAAGCATCGCCGCGATGAGCAGCCCCAGCAGGCCCACGGGCAGGAAGGCGCTCAGGAACCTCGGCATCGCGTGCAGCGAGGTGTCGTTCAGCTTGTTCACGACGGCGGGCGGGAGTGACGCCGATTCGGTCTCCGAGAGTTGCGCGAGCGGCGCGCCGGGACTGGATGCCGAGATTCTCTCCTGCACGGCCTGCGGCACCGTGGCCAGTTCATCAACGGAAAGCTGTTTCAACGGCTGCCAGCCAAACACCGCCAGCGCAGCGATTCCCCACAGACCGGGAATCAGCCAGCGGCAGACGAAAAAGAAACTCGTCCGCGTGTAAACCTTGCGGCCCGTGGCGGTGTCCTTCGCGGCGAGCAGGCGCGCGATGGTCGTCTGCCACGTGAGCGTCGCCGCGGTGTTGCCCAGAATCTGCATGATGATGAACGTCCACCCGAGTCTCAGGTTCGCGAGCGGATTGAAGCCCCCCGCGCCATGGTGCTGCTCCACAGTCGTGACGAGTTTTTCCCAGCCGATCTGCTGGAGGATCATCACCGTCACAACGAGCAGCCCGGCGCTCATCACGACGAACTGCAGGAAGTCCGTCACGAGCACCGAGAGCATGCCGCCGAGGATGGTGTAAACCGCGACCATCACGAGCAGCACTGTCATCATCGCGGCGAGGTACTTGATGTCGAAGCCGCAGACGAGGCAGAGAAAGTCGCCGCCGATTTTCAGGAACACGCCCATGTTCAGCAGCCCGCCGAACACGATGACCACGCCGGCCAGCCAGCGGACGAATTTCCCAAATCGCTTCTCGAACAGCTCCGGCAGCGTCATCGCCCCCGAGTCGCGCAGCGGCTTCACGCAGAACCCCGTGATCCCGATGAGAAACATCGCGCCCGCCTGGCAGAGTCCCGGCAGCGCCCCGGCGAAGCCGTTGGTGAAGCCGGCCTGCGCCGTGTACATGCAGGTGATAATGCCAAACTCCGTCGCCGCGAGCGACGCGATGCCGAGATAGACATTCATCTCGCGCCCCGCCACGAGGAAGTCCTCCACGCGGCTCACGTATTTCCGGACGAGCAGCCCCGCGACCATCGTAGCCAGCAGGTAAACGCCGACAATCGTGCCGTCGATGGGCCAGGAGAAATTCATGCGCGGCGCTACATCTTCCCGACCTGCTGCACGGTGAGGCCGCCATCGATCACAATGATCTCGCCCGTGATGTAGCTCGCCGCGGGCGACGAAAGGAAGACGACCGCGCCTGCGCAATCCTCCGGGGCACCGATGCGGCCGAGCAGGATCTTCTTCCGGTAGTGCGCCAGCAGATCGTCCGCGCGTGTCTCGATCCACACCGAAGTGAGCGGTGTCTTGATGAGACCGGGCGCGATGCCGTTCACGCGGATGCCGTGCTCCGCGAGCGACACGGCGAGCGAACGGATGAGCATCACCAGCGCGCCCTTCGACGTGTCGTAGGCGGTGGAATCGCCCTCGGCCTGGAGGCCGTTGGTCGAGGTGGTGATGACGATCGATCCTCCGCGTTTCGCCGCGACGAGCCGCTTCGCGAATTCCTGCACGATGAAGTAAGTCGCGGTGAGGTTGAGTTGCAGCGTCTTGTCCCAGCGATCGCGCGTCATCTCAAGAAACGGCGTGTCGAAGAAACTCCCCGCATTGCACATGAGCGTGTCGAGTCCCGGCTGCGCGGCGAAGGCATCCGTCACGAGCTGCGCCGGGCCTTCATCCCGCGTCAGATCCGCCTGCACATAGGGGCAGTCCGCGGGGATGTTGTCAGGCCGCGGCTGCAAACCGTGGAAGACGACCTTTGCGCCTGCCTCGCGCAATGCGCTCGCCGCGGCGAAACCAATTCCTTGCGACGAGCCGGTGACGAGCGCGGTGTGACCAGTGAGTGAGAATGAATTCATGTTCGGGAGTCTCTTTTACTGTCGGTCCCACTTACCCTCGCGTGACAGAAGAAGGAGGAGGAGGAAAAACCACTCTGCGGCGGGGAAGAATCCTTGCATGGCCGGAAGCCTATGGGAAACCGCCGCCGGACTTCACGCCTCAAGTGATGAATCCTCGCACTCCGTCGTTGCCGGGTTGGTCCGTGATTCGCGGCATCCGTTACCGAGCAGGTGCCGCTGTGGCGCCATTCGCCGTCATGGGCGACGGCCTTGCGCGAAGAGCCACTCGTGCAGCTTTTCGTCCTCGAAGACCTGGCCGCCGATGCCGTGTCCGCCCGTGGAATACTCGGTGTAATGAAACGCTTTCGAGCGACTTGACGCTTTCGCGAACGCCCGCGCCCCGGCGACGCCGACCACCGTGTCGTCCGCCGCATGGAAGAGCCACATCGGCGTACGCTGCCCAGCAGCCGCACCAATGCCCGTGCCATAGCCCGCGACGGGAACGGCCGCGGCAAACATCTGCGGCGCGCGCAAGATGAGGTGGCACGCGCCAAACCCGCCCATCGAGTACCCGATGACGTAAACGCGCTTCGCATCCACCGCGGGCAGCGCCTTCCCGAGCGCCTTCACGAGATCGATGGCCTGATCGCCCGGCTTCGCGGACCAGCCGCCGCCCGTCCCGCCGAAGGGCTGATAGCACAGTGGCGCAACGATGATGCACGGGTTCTTCGCGTAGCGGTCCGGCTTGGCGAAGCTCTTCATCCACCCACCCACCTGCGGGCCGTTGGTGTTGTTATCGCTCTTGCCGTGGAGCGCGAGGATGAGCGGGCACTTTTTCGCGGCGTCCAGATCCTTCGCGCCGTAGATGGCGAAAGGAAGCCCGCGATACTCGGACAGCACCCACTCGCCCGTGAGCAAGGTTGCGGGATCGAGTTGCGGCTTTTGGGCGCGGGCGGGGAGGACAGTGTGGATCAAGGCGAGGACGGTGCAGAGGAATGGGAGGATTGGTTTCATGGTGGTGAGTTGGCTGGATGAGTGCGGAGAATGGAAATCAAAACTTCAGTGGAAGTTTGTCTTCGCCGGTGTCCGCGACGTGCAGCGACGGGACGGACTCGCCACCGTCGATGCGGCTGATGGTGTCGCGCTGCGCCGCATAGGCGTTGCGGTCACTTGGGAAGTTTGACGGCTGCCTTCGCAATCTGAGCGGTATTGACGGCGATTTGAAAAGCGTCGGGGTCACCCCAGCCGGTGTGCGTGAGAGTCCAGGACGCATCGCCCTGATATTCGTTGAACGTCACTTCGACTTTCGCTCCCTTGCACTGTGCCAGCATAGTAAGGAACGAATTGAGAGAAGCGGCGTCCCCGGAAAACATCAGGGTAGAAGCTGCATTGACAAAGTGGCCGCGGAGAAACTTGAACTGCTTGTCAGAAACCACCCTCTTGACGCTCTCCTGGCTCTTGGAATCCGCAGGAAAGCTGAGAGATGGTGCGGCGAGATCTCCGGTCAGGCCGAAAGCGTGCGGGCACCAGCCGATGAGTGAGATGGAAAGGAATGTGGCGAGATGGCGAATGGGTTTCATGGGATGTAGGACGTGTGACCCAGGGTTATATTGGAATTTCTGTCTCAGAGTGGGCGGGCAACGGCTAACTCAAGCCTCACTGCTTCGATGCGTTGGAGCTTTTCGATCGCTTTGGGATGTTGAGCGCCAAAATTGCTGCGAATGCTTTTCATTTTCTCAAGCAAGCGCGCCAATTCCAGTCGCAAACTCACCACCTTCTGAGGCGTTGCTGGACTGGCACCCTTCATCGCTTCAGGAGTCAGCGGATTGAGCCAAGGGACGAGTGGTCGTGGTGAGTTCAGGCGTGTTCATGAGTGTCGTGTGGGTTCAATTGAGCTTCGAAATTTTCATGAAAGCAGCGCGGCGATGACGATGAGCAGCGGCACACCAACGAGCAGCATTACCTTTCCTGCGCTCCAGCCCTTGCGCAGGAGCAAGAGGGCCACCACTCCTGCGATGACGCACAGCGCGATGACTCCATAGAACGAAGATGCCCGGTCGTTCACCTTCGTCTTGGCGCGTGTGGTGACGGTTGAGGGCAGCGCATCCACCTGTACCGTGACGGGCTTCCCTTGAAACTGGCATAGCTCGATCTCCTCGCCGCGCACGGTTTTCGCGCTCATGTTTTTGTAGCGGAGCAGTTCCGCCGAGAGGTCGCGGAAACTGCCGGACAGTTCCTCTTGGGCCGTCACACCGCCGATCTGTGAGATCAACAGCACGCGGTCGGTGCCAATCTTCGTAATCCCGAGACTGACGGCAGTCCGGTAAAACTTGGTCTTCGTGTCGGGCTTCAGCGACGCGGTCGAACGGCGCCCTTCCCGTTGGAAAACCACGGTGCCGGGCTGTGAGGCCAGCACCTCCCAATTCATGATGACGCCGGATTCGTTGTAGGTGGACATGGCCGAGGAAACGGAGACCCAATTCGCGTCATTGGATCCAACGGGCGGCGTCACTTCCAGACCGGCGCTATACGTTTCGCCGCCAGGTCGGCCCACCTCGAAGAGAATGCCCGCGTGCGTGCGCCCCGCCACGGAAGTTAGCGGACCGATGGGGCGGAGGTTCTCGAAGGCTTCCTTCGCGAGCGCTGCGTCCGGCAGCACAAAGCCCAGCCGCCATGTCTGCAGACCCGCCGACCAGACGCGCCACGGGCGGCTGGCGACGTGCGTGGTCGGCTTGACGAGGGTGCCGGCGAACGGAGGAGACATCGCTTCGCCCAGCGCGGCTTCGGTCGCCTGCGATAGCTTCGGCCCGTCCAGGGTGGCATGGATCTCCACGCTCCCCAGCCCAACCTCGGCGGTCACATCCACAATGACGACGTTGTTGCTCACGCCCACCGGAATACAGGTGAAGGTCGAAACCACTGAAGCCGACTTGGAGGGGAAGATTTCGGTCAATACCGCCAGTCCAAAAAGCACCGCGCTGAACGCGAGCAGACCGAACACAATCCGCCGCGGATTGAGCGAACGAGCCGAACCGGGAGGCGATTTCGCCCGGCCTAGTTGCATGAATAGCAGGAAGAAACCGAGCGTGGCCAACCCGACGGCGAACGCGTTCACCAGTCTCATTTGGTTCGGCGAAGTAGCCGGCGAAATCCAGGCTGCAAGGACGGTCATGAATACCCCCAGCGGCACCAGCAGCATGAGGAACATCTTGAGGAGCACGACAGGACTGCCGGGCACGCCGAGTTGTTCCGAGGGTGTCGTGGTGGGTGCGCGCCCTGTGGCTGCGGTAACGGCCTCACGTACGGCCGTGGCCCATTCAGCCGCGCGGGCATTCCATGTGCCAGGCATGGCGAAGGAGCCTTCCATCGGCGACAGGAGGACTTGCTTTCGCTGGCCGCCCTCCTCGTAAGCCACACTGAGCAAGTCAATGCCCATCGGGGCCATGGAGCGCGGATACTGGCCGATGCTCACATCGCGGATGGCGGCGAGCGGGATGACGGTGGTGCCACTGGCCCGAGTGTGACTGAGCTGGCGGTCGTCGAGGACGAGTTCGCCCCGCGTGCGGTAAATAAAGAACTGCCCGCGGACGGTGGCGAGTTGTTCCGGGGTGGTGAGGGTGCTCTTGGCGACCTTGTGAAAATGCGGCGGGGTGGCGGAAGCGCGAGCCTCCACCTGCGTGCGAAACTCCACCGCCGTCTGATACCGAAGCTCGGGGGTCTTCTCTAGCGCCCGCAGCACGATCTCATCGATGCGCACGTCCACCTGCACGCGTCGCGACGGCGGTCGCAATTTTTCCGCCGGCAATTCCCCGGTGAGCATTTCGTAAAGCACCACGCCGAGCGAGTAGATGTCCGCGCGGTGATCGGTCGCGCGATGCGTCTTCTGCTCGGGAGCCATGTATTGCGGCGTGCCGGCGACGGAGGCGAGCGTGGGATCACCTTGGAGCGCCGAACTCTGATTCGGCGTGTTTGCTTCACCGTATCCGGCTGCCCGTTCAGAGACCGGCGCTCCCAGCATCTTCGCGATGCCGAAGTCGGCGATCTTTACGCGGCCATCTTTGTCGAGCAGCAGATTCTCCGGCTTGATGTCGCGATGCACGATGCCGTGCTCGTGTGCGTATTGCAGCGCCTCGCAAACGGGCGGCACGATGGCCAACGCCTGCTCCGGCGTGAAGCGCCCCGCCTTCATCGCCTGCCGGAGATTCACGCCATCCACGAATTCCATCAGCAGGAAATAGAAGCCGCCCGCCTGGCCGAAGTCGTGGATGGTCACGATGCTCGGATGATTCAGTGCCGCGAGCGCCAACGCCTCGCGGGTGAAGCGCTCGGCAAACTGCGCGTCCGTCACGCGCTCCGGCGCGAGCAGCTTCAGCGCGACGAGGCGGTTCAGCGATTTCTGCCGCGCCTTGTAAACAACCCCCATCCCGCCGCGCCCAAGGCATTCGATGATTTCGAGCTGTGGGAAATGCGGCGCGAGTTCCTCGGGCGTAAGCGTCGTGCCGGGAGGGGTCGCCGCGCCGCCGAGCAGGACCGTCTCGGTGGCGAGGTTCAGGGCACCGAGGCATTT
>JBEBGK010000120.1:0-7891 GCA_040081515.1 Chthoniobacteraceae bacterium | reverse complement strand
TACCAGCACGAGCCGGCCCACTGCGGCATGGTGTTGAGTTCGCGCGTCGCGGTGGCGCTGTAGCGGACCCAGTCGGTGGCTTTCGAGAGCGGCGGCTCGGGCGTGCCGGTGGGTTTGAAATCGGTGAGCGCGGGCGGGACGACGGGCAGCTCGCCGGCGTCGAGCGCGCGGTGCTTTCCGTTTTCCCACACGATGGGGAAGGGCTCGCCCCAGTAGCGTTGGCGCGAGAAAAGCCAGTCGCGGAGTTTGAAGTGGATCGTCTTTTTGCCGAGGCCCTCCGCTTCGAGGCGGCGGATGATTTCGGCCTTCGCCGCGGCGGTGGGCAGTCCGTCGAGCGGGCCGCTATGGATGGCGAAACCTTCGCCGACAAAACATTCGAGCGGCTCGGCGTCGCACACACCACCGCCGCCGAGTCCGAGGCGCGGCTCCGGCGAGACGACTTCGCGGATGGGCAGTGCAAATTTCTTCGCAAATTCCCAATCGCGCTCGTCGTGCGCGGGCACGGCCATGATCGCGCCGGTGCCGTAGCCGGTGAGCACGTAGTCGGCGATCCAGATCGGGATGCGCTCGCCGTTGACGGGGTTGATCGCGAATGCGCCGGTGAAGACGCCAGTCTTGTCCTTCGTCAGCTCGGCGCGCTCGAGGTCGCTCTTGCGCGCGGCTTTTTCGCGGTATTCCTCGACGGCGGTCGCTTGCTCCTCGGTGACAATGGCATCCACGATCGGATGCTCCGGCGCGAGGATCATGTAGGTCGCGCCATAGAGCGTGTCGGGCCGCGTGGTGAAGACGGTGATCGTCTCATCCATGCCCGCCGGGCAGTCGGCGACTTTGAATTTGACCTCCGCGCCTTCGCTGCGGCCGATCCAGTTGCGCTGATGAATCTTGATGCTCTCGGGCCAGTCGAGACCGTCGAGTTCATTGATGAGCCGCTGCGCGTAAGCCGTGATGCGCAGCATCCACTGGCGCATCGGGCGACGCTCGACGGGATGGCCACCGACTTCGCTCTTGCCATCGATGACCTCCTCGTTCGCGAGCACCGTGCCGAGTTCGGGGCACCAGTTGACCGGCGCTTCGCTCACGTAGGCGAGGCGGACGCTGTCGGCATCTCCGCCTTTATACGTCGTGATCGGCTCGGCGCGCTGCGTCGCAGGGTTGAGCCACGCGTTGTAGAGCTGGAGGAAAATCCACTGCGTCCATTTGAAATAGCCGGGGTCGGTCGTGTTCACCTCGCGCTGCCAGTCGTAGCCGAAGCCGATGCGCTGGAGCTGGCTTTTGAAGTTTGCCACGTTCGCCTCCGTCGTCGCGCGCGGGTGCTGGCCGGTCTTGATGGCGTATTGCTCGGCGGGCAGGCCGAACGCGTCCCAGCCCATCGGGTGCAGCACGTTGAAGCCGCGCATTTTCTTATACCGCCCGATGATGTCCGTCGCCGTGTAGCCCTCGGGATGCCCGACGTGCAGCCCCGCGCCGCTCGGGTAAGGGAACATGTCGAGCACGTAGTATTTCGGGCGCGTCGCGTCGAAGCCGGGCTCGCCGGGATTCGGCGTGTGAAAGGTCTGCCGTTCGTCCCACGCGCGCTGCCAGCGGGGCTCGATCACGTCGAAAGGATACGGTTTGCGTCGGTCGTTGCTCATTTGGCGAAGGGCGCGGAATGTGGAGGCATGGGACGGGAGGGGCAATGCAGGAAATGGGGGAGCGTGCCGCTCAGTGCTCGGTGCTCGGTGCTCAGTGCTCAGTGCTCAGTGCTCAGTGCGCAGTTGTCAGTGCGCAGTTTTTTGAATCTGAAAGCATGCGCTTGGATGTTTGATTTGAAGTGCGGACCGATACTGAGCACTGAGGACTGAGCACTGACCACTCTCCGCCCATGCCCAGCCTGCTCATCGCCACGAAGAACGCCCACAAGACCGCCGAAATCCGCGCCATTCTTTGCGCCGCGTGGGAGGTCACGGATCTCACCGCGCATCCCGAAGTGCCCGCTCCCGAGGAGACCGGCACGACCTTCGAGGAAAATGCGCGCATCAAGGCCGAGGCCGCATCTCGGGTGTTCCCCGGTGTCGTGCTGAGTGATGATTCTGGCCTGGAGGTCGATGTCCTCGGCGGCGAACCCGGCGTCCTCAGCGCGCTCTACGCCGGCGAGCATGGGAATGACGCGGCGAATCGTCAGCGATTGAAACGGGAACTGGCTGCCCGCGGGGCGCCGGAGCCGTGGACCGCGCGGTTCCGCTGCGTGATGGCGCTGGCCGAATCGGGGCGCACGCTTGCGACGGCGGAGGGAAGGGTCGAGGGCCGCGTCATCGCGGAGGAACGGGGCGGCGGAGGGTTCGGTTACGATGCGCTCTTCATCCCCGACGGTCACCTCGAGACGTTCGGTCAACTTTCCGTCACAATCAAAAATTCCCTGAGCCATCGGGCCCGAGCGCTGGCTCGGGTCGTCGATAAACTGGGAACAATGAAATCCTGAAAGCCGAATCCGGCTGTGCGCTACTTGAGTTGCGCCACCAGATCCATCAGCGATGTTGTCGAGCCGTCGGCGAGGACCACCAGATTTCCACGGCTGTGGAATCCGGCTCGTTCGACGAACCAGGGGAATCGGGGGTCGCGGCGGGGTGTGGTTTCGTCCGCGTCGAAAGCGGTCCCGACAAAATCGATGCGGTAATGCTTGTCTTGCCCGATGGCGTCCATCGGGAGCTGGAGCTTGCCTTGAATCGTCGGGCAGATCCAGGTCGAGTGCGGTGCTCCGAATGGGGTCAGCGCGTCAACCCACGCTCTTGCGTAAGTCTTCGGGTCTTCAGTCACGAGCTTGTTCGGGATCTGCGGCCAGGACTTGTTCGCGAGAAGGTGCCCGGAGGCTGCGACGTAAAGGTTCCTGAGGTTGGCGAGGCAGCGGGCTTCCTCCATCCGGCTCTGGTAGCCGCTGTAGAGGGGCAGGATCATGGAGGCGAGGATACCGATTATCACCATCACCACGGCAAGCTCCAAGACGGTCATCCCGCGCCTACGGGAATTGAATGCCGTAATGGTAATAGTTCGGTGCGCCGTATTCAAAGGCACGTTTTCGAGGGTCTGCCCCTCGGCGTGCTAGTTGCCGCCAGAAAGCGCAAAGCCAACCCCTGCTGAGTTCGAGGACGTCTGCCAACCGCTTACAGAGTACGTCTTGGGGGCACCTGCGAGAAATCCGATCGTGGGGCCGGAAATGTAAATGGCCATAGTTTGAGATGAGGCGGTGCCAGTGAGTCCCTGCAACTTCAAGCCTGGGCCGACCTTCGTCGCGGTTACTCGCATCTGCCCCGATATTGTGACCGTCCTCGAGCCTCCGTTGTTCTGCTGGCCCGTGCCCCCAAAGAGGCCGGAGAATGATCCGTTCGTCGGATTCGTCAGGCCCGTGAGGATTCCCGAGAAGAAGTCGGAGTTGCTCCCTACAGTTTGCGAAAAGATTACCACCTGACCGTTCGACGCCCCGTTGTTGACCGCACTCAGAATAAAAAGGCCAATATCTGTACCCCCTGCAGTGGTATCGGTGAGGATTCCCGAGTAAGCGCCTTGGACCTGGGGTCCGAGACCTTGATTTGGCCCGCCGCGGAGGGCGAAAGTCTGGGCTTGGAGGAACACGAAGCACATCAGCACGGAGAGGAGCTTTTTCATAATGGCGAAACGAAGCGGCTCGCGCGGTGGGTGTCAACCGCAAATCTCGCCGATTTCCCGCCATTGACGCCGTGCGGCTCCTCCCGCACCGTCCGCGCCTTTCGTGAAGCTGCCTTTCAGCCTTTTCCTCGCTCTTCGATACCTGAAGCCCAAGCGGACGTTCGTGTCCGTGATCACGCTGATCTCGGTGGCTGGCGTGATGATCGGGGTGGCGGCGCTGATCGTGGTGCTCGCGGTGATGACCGGCTTTGACCGTGAACTGCGGCGCAAGGTGCTCGGCTTCGAGGCGCATCTGGTCGTGAGCAGCCGGGAAGGGGTGCTGACGGATTGGGAGGGGGTGCGCGAGCAAACCGACCGCACACCGGGCATGGAGGCGTCGGCGCCGTTCGTGATGGGGCCGGTGCTGCTCGAATGGCAGAACCAGTTCATGGCGGCAAAAATGCGCGGCATCCTCCCGGCCAGCGAGGAGCGCATCACGAGCCTGCGCGAATTCATCAAGCAGGGCGCGCTCGATCTGGACGGCGACAAATGCGTGATGGGGCGCGAACTCGCCGCGACGCTCGGAGTCGGGGTGGGGGGCAAGGTGCTCTTTCATGGCCCGGGAAATCTGCGCGAGGTGATGAATGAATTGAAGAAGGCGGAGGCGAAGGATCCGGAGGCGAAATCGGTCACCCAGATCCGCCAGCTCATCCAGCCGGCGGAACTCGAGGTGGCGGGGATTTTTGAAACGGGTCGCTATCAATACGACGCGGAATTCGCGCTGGTACCGCTGCACGTCGCGCAGGAGATCTACGGGCTGCAGGGGGACATCCACGGCCTGACGCTGCGGACGCGCGATCCGTATTGGGCGGAGACGTTCAAGCCCGAGTTCCGCGCGCAACTCGGGGAGCAGTTCACCGTGACCTCGTGGATCGATCAGAACAAGCAGCTCTTCGACGCGATCCAGATCGAGCGCGGCACGATGTTCGTCATCCTGCTGCTCATCGTTGGCGTTGCGGCGTTCGCGATCATGAACACGCTGATCACCGTGACCGTGCAGAAGCGGCGGGAGATCGGCATTCAGAAGGCGCTCGGTGCGCGGCCGGGGCAGGTGATGTGGGTCTTCCTCGCGCAGGGCGGCGTGGTCGGCTTCCTCGGGATCGTAGCCGGCGCGGCGCTGGGCTTCACGATGCTCGCTTGGCGAAATGAATTCCGCGACGTGCTGTCGAAGGCGCTGGGGATCGAGATTTTTCCGAAGGGCATCTATCAATTCTCACAGATCCCCGCCGAGGTGGTGACGAACGACGTCGTGACCATCTGCGTCGCGTCCTTCGTGGCGTGCGTCATCGCCGCGATGCTGCCCGCGCTTTTTGCGGCGTGGACCGATCCGGTGAAGGCGCTGCGCGAGGAGTGACGCCTGCGCGGATTCCGGGTCCGTGCTCCTCAGAACCCGATCCTCGTGCCGAAGACGAAATTGCGTCCGGGTTCGTTGATGCCCGAGCCGTGGATGCGGTAGTTCTCGTCGGTGAAGTTTTCGCAGGCGACGTAGAGGTCGAAGTCCTTGCATGGACGCCAGCCTGCGCGGACCGATCCCGTGGCATAGCCGGGTGTGCCGCCGGGCGGGATGCGCTGCGTGTCCGTCCGATCCGAGAGCGAGAGGCGATCCTGGCGTACGGCGATGGTCGCGACGCCCTCGGCCCACCATTTGGCATCCGGGCTTTCCCAGCGCAGGCCGAGCTGCGCGGTGAGCGGCTGGATGCGGGATGCGGGATAGGTGCCGATCACGTTGCCGTCGAACTGCTCCACCTCGCCCTCGGACCATGTGAAGTTGCCGAAGGCGCTCCAGCCGGGCGCAAACATCCACGTTACCCCGGCCTCGATGCCCTGCACGTAGCCATCCCCGCTGTTGATGCGCTTCACTTCCGGGCTGCCGTCAACCACACGACCTGTCCGGAAGCGGGTGATCTGGTCGTCGATCCACAGCCGGTAAAACGCGGCATACAGGCTGAAGCTGCCGGTGGAGACCTTGGTCCCGATCTCGAAGGAGAGATACTGCTCCGGTGCGAGGTCCGTCACCGGAGTCTCGATCTCGCCGCTCCGCGCGATGTCGAACGATGTGAAATCGCTCAGGTTCGGTGCGCGGAAGCCCTGTGAGATTCCGCTGAAGACATTCCATTGCCGGGTGATGTCGTATTGCCCGCGGAGAGAGAAAGTGAATGCGTCGAATGACTCGGTGAATCCGGCGAGGTTCAGCCGGTCGGTGGCGTCTGTGTCGATGACGCCTGTGTCCGCCTGCGCCCACGTCCACCGCATACCGGGGATGAGCGTGAGTCGATCGCCGATCTTGATTTCATCCTGCACGTAGATGCCCAGCAGATCGTAGCCGGAGTCGTCGGCGACGGGTCCGCGAGGCTTGATGGAGCGCAGGGCTCCGTTCGCATTCCAGCTCGTGCCCCAGCTCTGCACGAAGTCGTGGTAGTACTCGACGCCGTACGACAGGAGCCCGACCGGCGAGGGGCTTTCGAAATTCACGAGCACCCCGAGCTGGTCGTCGCGGAATCCGTCCACGTCGCACCGGCCATTGCTGCGGATGCGATCCTGTTCCTCCTGCTGGCTGTGGATCGAGAGCGTGAGCGATGCCTTCGAGAGCCAGTCGGCGATGTCTCGCGACTCGATCCGCATGTAGGCGAGTTCGCGGAGCTGGTCGAAGTCGCGCCGGCGGTCGGTGCCGATTTCGGTGCCTTCCCAGCTCCTGCTGTAAATCGTCGAGTGCCAGCGGGGCGCATTGTTTTGCTCGAAACGCTGGAAGGCGAGGGTCACGTCCGTCTTTTCATCCGGCCTCCAGAGCACCGAAAAATCGCCGCTGATTTCGCTGTAGCCGCTGAACTCCTGCTTCCCGGTGCCGCGCCCGGCGCGGAGGTCGTCGAAATCCTTGACCGTGACGCCGCCCGCGATTCCGAGCTGCGGGGAGAGCGCGAGGGAAAGTTCGCCCCGCGTTGTGTGCGAGTTTTCCGCCGTGGAGTAGCGGTAGTGCGTCGCGCCGTGCGTTTCGGGCGCGCCTGCTTTCGGGGATGCCGCATCAATGTTCCGCCCGGGCCGGGAAATGAGCGGTGGCTTGCGCGAGATCGCGTTCACGGTGCCGCCGATCGCATCGCTGCCGTGGAGCACGGAAGACGGGCCTTTCACCACATCGAGCCGATCCACGGTGAAAAGATCGATCGTGCTCCAATACTGATTGGGTCCTTCGCGAAAGACCGCGTTGTTCAGCCGGATGCCGTCGATGAGCGCGAGCGTGCGGAACCCTGTGAACCCGCGGATGAAGGGCGACGCCTGCCCGTAACCAGTGCGTTGAACCATCACGCCCGGCGTCTCCAGCAACGCATCGGGCAACGTCCGCACGAACCGGCGGCCGAGGAAATCATCGCGGACGATGACGTGTGCCGTGTAAGGCGTCGCGAAAACGGGATTCTCCGTGCGCGTCGCGGTCACGATGGTCTCATCCAGGATACTGCGGCGCATGGACTGCGCGGGGGTCTCCGCGCGAGCCGCGGTGAGGATGGAAAGGCAGGCGAGGGCGAGAGGGGATCGACGCATTGGGCTGTGAGTAACGGGGCTTGCGGGCGGCTTAGCGAAAGGCGTGCCGCTTAAATGGAATAGACGCGAATGGAAGAGCCGCAGCTACTTACGACTTCGACCGACTCGTGCATCCATTGCCGGATGGATAAAAGGTATTCCCAATGGTCGCCCGGGAAGAATAGAAAGCGATCACGCCTCCGGTCATGCCACCCAGCCTCTCCACACGTCTCGCCCTGCCGTTCGTCGCATTTGTGGCGGTCGGCTCGACCGCGCTGGTCGCGTGGCTGCAATTCGAGGAGCGGCGCGAGTCGCGCGCGGCATTCATCGCCACGGCGCGGGCCAATGCGCAGTTCGTCCGCAGCCAGCGCCTGCCCGCGACGGAGCGGACCGCGCAGGCACTGGGTGAAGTGCTCGGGATGGAGGCATACTTCTGGCGCGGCGGCGACCCGCTCTCGGCCGTTCCGGAGCCCGACCTGCGTCTCGCTACGCGGGAAGGCAGGGCTCTCAGCGAGGCCATGCTTTTTCCCGCGGGCACCGTACAGGCGCGGGGTGGCGCGGAGAGCGTTCGAATTCCGATCGATGAACAAGTGAGCCTGCTGCTGTTTCGCGCGGAGCCGAATCCGGAAGGGTTCTGGCGAGGCCGGACCCTGGCGGTGCTCGGCGCATTCTGGGCGCTCTCGCTCGCACTCGCCTGGGC
>JBEBGK010000967.1:0-1997 GCA_040081515.1 Chthoniobacteraceae bacterium | reverse complement strand
CCTGGTGATCGAAGCCGCTCGCCAGGCCGGCATGCAGCAAGAAGCCCCACCCGAGGAATGGCGTGATGAATACGAGGCCGAGCATGACTCCTCCTCGCAGGCATTGCTCCCAGCGGCTGCAATCCGCGCAGAGATTCCTGCCGATCCGCTGCGCAAGACCCGCCGTTCCTGCGAGCGCGATCAGGAGCGCAAAAACTCCGACAGCGAGGACCAGAAGACGCAGGGGAGTGCCGGGCAGATTGTTGGTGTTGAGGAGCAGGAAGAAGAGCGGGCCGTAGGTCACGAGCCCCAGTAGCAAGGCCCGCACGGGGCGCTCGTCATACTGCCGCACGAACGCCTCGGTTGCCCGCGGGAACATTCCGCTGGAGACGAGCCAATGCCCGAGAAGGATCAGGAACAGTGCGGCGTGAAGTGACAGGAAAAAGAGGACGTTTCCGGTGTATGGCATGGCGGGTGATGGTTGATGGGGGAGACGCGTCCGTGCCGCGAATGGTTACGGCAACTTCGCGCCCGTGCGGCGTGATGCCGCTGCTCCGCTTTGATTTTTGCCTCGTGAAGCGGCGGTCGAAGCGCTTCGCTGTGCAGCCAAGAATGACCGCGCCGACTGGAAGGAAATTACGCATCGCGCAAGTGGGGCCGCTCTGGACCAGTGTGCCGCCGGACCGGTATGGCGGTGCGGAACTGATGGTCTCGTGGCTGACCGAGGAACTCGTGAGGCGGGGGCATGACGTCACCCTTTTTGCCTCGGGCGATTCGCGGACCACCGCAAAGCTCCGGCCGGTGTGTGAACGCAACATCATCGAGGCGATGGCCCGTGGGGAGGCATTCGTGTATGAGCCGTACGCCGTCGCGGCGCTGGCCGAGGCGCTGAAGGAAGCGGCGTCATTCGATGTCATCCACTCGCACCTCGGGTGCGCATACGTTCCGCTCGCGGAGCTTTCGAAAACGCCTGTGCTGCACACCGTGCATGCCGCGCTCGATCTGGTCGATGAACTCTGGGTTTTGAAACGGTATCCCCGCGCGCCGATTGCCGCGATCAGCCGCTCGCAGGTTGCGCTGGCCCTTCAGCAGGGGCGGGGAGACATCCGGGTGATCTATCACGGATGCGACTTCGCCCGCTTCGAGCCTTCATTTTCCCCGGGGAAGTATCTCGCGTTCATCAGCCGCATGGGGCCGCAGAAGAATCCGCTAGGCGCGATCCAGATCGCGAAAGCTGCGGGCATCCCGATCGTCCTCGCGGGCAGGCCGCAGAACGCCGCGGAGCAAGCCTATTTTGAAGGGCAGGTGAAGCCGTTGTTCGACGGCCGGAATGTCATCTACCGCGGAGAAGTGAACGAAGCGGAGAAATACGAGTTCCTGCGTGATGCCAGCGCGCTGCTGTTTCCGATCCAATGGGATGAGCATTTCGGCCTGGTGATGATCGAGGCGATGGCCTGCGGGACGCCGGTCGTGGCGTGCAGGCGCGGCTCCGTCCCGGAGGTCGTGGATCCCGGTGTCACCGGCTATTTTGCAGATGCGGTGGATGACCTCCCGGCTCTCGTTCCGAAGGCGCTTGCGCTCGACCGGCGCACGCTCTGGGAACATGCGAAGGCGCGGTTCAATCACCTGCGGATGGTGGACGAGTACGTCGAAACGTATGAGCGCCTGGTGGACCGGCGCCCCTTGCCGTCGCTTGCCTGAATTCAGGCGGAGGCGATGATTGTCGCGATTCGTGTGGAGGGCAGTGTGCTGCCGGGTATTCGCACAAAAGCGCCCCTCCATCGCGATGGGGAGCTTGTCAGGTCCGGAAAATGCCATAGGTAATCTCCGCCCGATGCCAATTCTGCCCATTCGTCTGCCGAACCAATCTTTCTTCACATCAGCCGTCGCGATCGCGGTGCTGCTGGGATTCCTCCCGATCGCCGCACCAGCGGAACCGGAGAAAGGCGAGCCCGCACCGGTCGCGCCGATCATCGGCGCGGAACCGGCCGGGGCCGAGCCGCAGGCGGCCCGTGCGA
>JBEBGK010000966.1:0-2004 GCA_040081515.1 Chthoniobacteraceae bacterium | reverse complement strand
GCCATCGTGGGCATGGAGAAGGGTGCGCTCGTGGTTGGTGGCGTTTTCATTTGAATGAACAAGGGAAGACGGCGGGCGGGGGAACAAAACCCCACCCGCCGCAGCAACCCGCCGAAAACTGGCATACAGACACCACCAGCCTCCGGAATCTCCGCAACGACACGGATCGAGTTGAGAACTTGAGGCGCATGGCTACTTCACCGCGGCTCCCGGAAAGGAAAAGAGTTCGTCGCCCGCGAGGGCCGCGGCCAATGCCTTCAGCAGTCGCTGGATGGATTGCACTTGGTCCTGGCGGCTCGAGTTGCCGGCGAGCCGCTGCCTCCAATGCAGCAAAGCGGCGCACGCATCCGAACGCTCGGCGAGCCGGCGGGCCGATGCCTCGTCGGCGCTGAAGGGCAGCAAGGACTTGGCGATCTCGCCAATCATGAGCTGCCGCCCCGGCGTGTAAACGTGCTCATCGAACAGAACCAGGCATGCGTGCGCAGCGGCGTGGCTCTCATCCATGCCCGGCGCGATCTCAGCGTATGCCTCCTCGATTTTTCCCGGCAAAAGCTTGAGCGTGCGCTCCGCCGTCACGATCCGTAGGGCGATGGTCTCGTCCCCAAGATCATCGTTGGCGGAGAGCTTCGCGTGCTCTTCCCTGGCAGCCTCAAGACGCCGCTCCATTTCTTCGACTGTGACGATCTTCCCGTTCAGTTTTTTGAACGCCGTGCGGAGTTCATCGGCGGCGGTTTCCAGCGTGGCGCGCTGCGGCTTGGTGAGGGTTGGTGCTTTCATGGTGTGGCGTGGTGGTGTTCTATTTTTTGGGTGAGAGTTTCTCGGCAAGGTCGGAGCCGAGCCACGGCGTGCCGGCGGGTTTCTGTCCCGCCATCGCCCGGAAGAGCGCCGGAAGTCGCGCCTTCTGCGCTGCCCAGGCCACGGGCCATTCACATCCCCGGAGCGCCATCAATTGCTGGGCCTGCTCCGTTACATGTGTCGCTGGCGGTGTGTTGAAGTAGGTCGCGGCCTTGCTGCGGACGTTCGCCTCCCACGCCTCCTTTACCTCGTCCATGCTGGCGTCTGGAGGGAGGTTCAAGAGGAGCAGAAGCCCAGGATTCGGCGGCGGGAGTTCAAAGCTTTTGAGCGGGATGGGCATGGCGGCTATTTTGGTGCTTCGGGGGCGAAGTTGTGAGATTCGGCGTATGGTTGCGGCTCGGGAACTCCCGCGGCGGTGACCGGCACCAATGCGAGCGGCATCCGGGCGATCCACGATGCGCCGTCCAGGCGGGCGATCGAAGTGAGTTGCGCCGCGAGTTCGACGGTGAGGGGTTCGACGCTGAAGCGATGGCCCGCTTGGAGAATCGGCGCGCCGAGCTGAGGCGCCGTCTTCTCGGCCGCGAGCAATTCTCTGTACGCGCGGAGCAGGTTTTTCGACACGCGGCGGCCATGAATGACGGCGGAGAGGTGATACGCCGAGCAATTCAGACTCTCGGCGTAGCGAGCCAAATTCGGAATGCGTTTCGTCCTTCGATTCTGGCGCGGTCTGTTTGGAACGGCGTGGCTCACGGGAGCACGGATATTTTACCCTTGCTCTTTGGTCAAGGTGAAAAATCGGCTTAAAGATCCGTTCCGGTGCCGCTACCCTCTACGCGTGCCCAGGAAAAATCCGCTTCCAGCCGCCGAGATCGCGATATGCCAACGCGTGCGCATCGGACGGGAGCGGCTGGGTGTGTCTCGGGTTCTTTTCGCTCAGCGTGCCGGAATAGATAGCAGCGTGCTTGCGAACGTTGAGCACTGTAAACTTGCCGTTCGCTACGGCCTGGCCAAAAAGCTGATGCGCACCTACGGCATCAATCCACACTGGCTGGCGGTCGGAGAACCTCCAGTGGTCCATCGCCTCCCGGAGAGTTTGGACCTTGATGAACTTGCGCTGGATGCTGAACGCTTCAGTCAGGTCTATAACGAAGGGGCGATTCACACGGGGATTTGGAAATCTGAAGAGCGTGTAATGCAGACTTGGGTCCG
>JBEBGK010000965.1:0-2006 GCA_040081515.1 Chthoniobacteraceae bacterium | reverse complement strand
CGAGGATGTCTCCTGGCGCGGCCGGCTTTGGCTCCGCCTTCGGCGGTTCCGGTTTCGCCACTTCCGCCGCCGGCGCGGGACGGAGCGCCACGGCCGGCTCGCCATCGACCTGCAACGGTGCGGCCGCGCTCTTGAGGGTCACGTATTTCTCCGTCTCCACATCGAAGAAGCTGAATGCGAATACGGGCATCGCGGTTTGTTTCGCGATCGGCGTGACCGGCAGCTCGAATGTCTTCACGCCTTCCGTGCCCAGGCCGTCGCTGGGCAGGAACTGCTCCTTTGCCGAATAGGTCGTCCATCCGTCCGGCTGCACGAGCGGCGGCTGCCCGATGCGGTCGAAATTTCCGCGTCCCTGGATCGTCAGCTTCATCCCGACCGGCTCGCCGATGTTGACGCGCTCCGGAGTGCCGACCGCGGAGAACTGGAACTTCCCGATCGCGCCCGCGAAATCCTTCGGCCGTCCCTCGGCCGGCAGCGGCTTCACCTGCATCTCCAGCGCCGGGATGTTCACCGTGAGCTGCTGCGCAGGATCGAACTGCGGGCCAAACAGGAGAAATTGCGGCTGCGAACGGCCGCGCTTGGAGACGAGGAGATTGAACGGCACCGGGCCGATAGCCACCCTGCCCGCCTTGCCCGGCGTGATCACCGTGCGAAACGTCACGAGATGGTAGGTCTTGCCCGCGAGTTCCACGTCGCGCTGCGTCGGTTTTCCGAGCGGTTGCGTCGTGAATCCACCGCCGCTCAAGGCCGGGGCATTCCGCAGATCCCAGCGCGCGCCCGCGTCGAGGTACAGTCGCAGCTCGAGCGGGACGACCTCGCCGAGATATGCGTTCTTTTTCTCCAGCCAGATCTTTCCAAACGCGAGATCCCCGACGGCATTCATCGGCTCGCCGGGGGTGACCGTGAGTGTCTGCGTCGTCGTCACCAGCTTGCGACCATCCACCTGCACCTCGAGGGGAGGAATGGTGAACTTCCCCTCGCGCGTCGGGACCAGCGTGTAGATGATAGTGACCCGGCGTATCACCCGCGTGCTCATAATGCTGAGCTGGCTGCTCCGGCTGGTGCCCCGGACCTCGAGCCCGTCCACCTGCGGAACAGGCGGATTCTCCGGAGCCTCCGCGCCCTCGATCACCAGCTCGTATTGGACGGCCTCCCCGACGGCGGCGGTCGATGTCGAGAGCGTTCCGCGGACCTTCGCCTCGGCGAAGACCGCGCAGACCGGGGCAATCACGAGCGCCGCGACCAGAACGGCGGCGCGCAAACGGAGAGGATTCAAAACGCGGGACAACATGGTGATGGCTACCAGTTCTTGAAGGGCCGGTTCGGATTCGGCTGCTGTTGCTCCCGCGGGTCGAGCAGGCGCACGCGCTGATCAAATTTCCTCAGCGCCTCGAGGAGCTGCCGGGCATCCTTCTCCGTCATGCGGCCCTCCGCCGCTGCTGCGGCAGCTTCCGCGGCCTCGGCGGCCTCGCCCTCCTTCTCCTTCCCCTCCTGGCCGGAACCTGCCGCCTTCAGCTCGCCGGATTTCTCCTTTTCCGCTTCCCCCGGCTCGGGCTTGGGGCGCTCGCCCTCCTTCTTGTCGCCGTCCTTTCCACCGTTGCTCTGAGGCTGCTCCTTCTGCTTCTCGTCCTTCCCATCCTTCTTGCCGGGCTGCTCCTGCTTGCCTTGGTCATCCTTGCCTTTCCCGTCCTTGCCGTCGCCATCCTGCTTGGAGCTCTGGGGCTGTTGGTCCTGCTTCTGCTGCTGATCCTTCTTCTCCTGGTCGTCCTTCTTGTCCTGCTGCTGCTCGTCCTTCTGCTTCTCCTCCTTCTCGAGCTGCTCGATGAATTTCGCGACGAGGTCGCGATTGTGCTTCGCATCCGCGTGGGCCGGCTCCGTCTTCAAGACCTCGTCGTACTGCCTCACGGCATCCTTCAAGTCCGGCAGCTTGTCCTCCTTCTTCTCCAGCTTCGCGCCGCGCCGCGCGATCGTGTTGGCGAGGGTGTAAGCGGCGCGGTTCTTCAGTT
>JBEBGK010000119.1:0-7926 GCA_040081515.1 Chthoniobacteraceae bacterium | reverse complement strand
GCATGCGACCACGACGACGGCAGCCAGCTCCCGCCGAGGCTGAAGCCGGGATCGGCCTGCGCCGCGGGCCAGCTCGCGATCGCCTGCCACAAGCCCGGCCGGTGACGCAGGTACGCGGCGCAGGCAAGCTGGGCGAAGTAGAGAATCAGACCGACGAGCGCCATGCGGCGGATTTTCGCGGCAGCCGGATGCGGCCCGGCCAGCGTGCGCCATACGGGCGAAAGCCGCGCAGCGAGGATGACGAGCAGGACGAGGAACGCCTGCGCGAAGACGCCGTGAAAGGTGCGGATGTTCGTGGCGAGCGCGATGGCGCCGCCGGTCTCGATCTCGACGCGCAGCGTGCCGAGCGCGGCCTGGATGCACGCCGCGATGTAACCGGCGAGCGCGAGCATCGCCTCGGTGGACGGCTTCTCCCCGCGCCGGCGCGCCCCGATGAGGAGCAGCGAAATGAAAAGCACCATCGCGGGCCAGACGCGGAGCTGCGCGACGACAAATTCATCGAGGCCGAACTTTTTTCCCATCTGCCCCACGCCCATGAATGCGACGGCGACGACGAAGGCCAGCCAGTTGCGCCAGAGCATCGCGCAGAGCGCGCCGATGCCGAGGCCGACGGTCATCGCGGCGAGGCGGTGGGTGTGCTCCTTGAAGA
The DNA here is from genome assembly GCA_040081515.1 of Chthoniobacteraceae bacterium. Lineage (GTDB taxonomy): Bacteria > Verrucomicrobiota > Verrucomicrobiia > Chthoniobacterales > Chthoniobacteraceae > SXWH01. The sequence goes on along the minus strand of JBEBGK010000119.1, from coordinate 7,277 downwards.
GCGCGGGGTCCTGATACCACGCGCCGCCGGTCGCCGGGTTGAGCGGGTTCAGGAGCGTGCCGCCGACGTGGGGCGCGTTCGGCGCGGCCATGCCGGCTGCGGCCGTGGTGACGATCGCGCCGATGAGGATGAGGAACAGCGTGGCAACGACGCAGATTTTCGCGAGGAGCGGTGCCCACGGGTTTTGCGGCGTGTCCATTGTCGTTCGGTCGATTCTATCTGGAGGAACGAATGCGGGAAGGCATCAGTTGCAGCGCGGCCGGGGTCCATGGAATGGCATCTTCCCAGCGAAAATTTCACCGCCACCGCCCGGCGGCAGTTCCGTGATCAATGCGCCTTCTTCTCGCCGTGGCCCGCATCGGCCTTGGCCTCCGAGGCCTGCTTGGCGATCTCCCCGGCCTGCTTCTTGAGGTAGGCCTGCGTGGCGCCCTGCTGGTCGGCGAACCATTTGTCGAACGACTCCTGATCCTCCACGAGGTAGGTCGCCGCCATGTTGGTGTGGCCCGCCCCGCAGAGCTGCGCACAGATGATCTGCCACTCGCCGGTCGAGACCGGACGGAACCATTGCGGGACTTCCGTGCCGGGAATCGCGTCCTGCTGGATGCGCATCTGGTGAAGCGCGAAGCCGTGAATCACGTCGCGGGAACCCACCCGGACGACGGTCGCCTTGTGATTGACGAGATGCATCTGGCCGACGGTAACCATGTCATCCGCCCCGTCGGAATCCGTGGGGTCGAGGCCGAGCCCATTCGGGCCATTGATGAAGCGCACGTGCTGGCGCCCGAATTTTCCATCCGGCCCGGCGTAGTGGAAGTACCAGCCGAACTGGTAGCCGATGGCGCGAATTTTCAGCGCGCCGTCCTTCTCTTCGAGTGGGATTTCATTAACGCGCTTGCCCCAGAGCGGGAGGCCGAACCCAAGAAGAATGACGGCTTCGATGATGACGACGCCGGCTTCGAGGTGGGTGGAGATGTGGTTGCGAACGCCGTGGTAGTCGGCCTTCGGGTGCCGGGATTTGTGGAAACGAAAGATCGTGAACAGGAAGTAGGTCGTCCAGCCGACGAAGAGCAGCAGCATGAACCAGTGGCAGAAGTTCAGCATGTGGTCGATCTCCTTGCCGTGCTCCGAATGGTTCGGGAGCATGCCCATCAGCTTGTTGAGATCGAAATAGTCGGAAAGTGCGGCGAGTATCATGTCAGGCTTCCTCGGGTTCGGCGTTCAGGTTCTCCACAAACTGGATGTGCTGCGGGATGGGCGCATGCGCCCGGCGCCAGAGGTAAAATGCAGTCAGCCCCGTCGCGGCGAACATCAGCGCGACCAGACCGAGGAGAACCCCCAGGACGCTGTTCGATGCATCCGCGACGTAGGAATTCGGGTCAACCCCGCAGGTCGCGCACGCGGAGGCGATGGCGGGCAGGAGCACGGGGGAAATGGCGGCCGCTGCGGGGAGATGGCGCGCTTTCATAGGATGAGCTTGCTGGTCTTTCTGAGGAACCAGACTCCGTAAACCGGGAGCAGCGCGGCGACGCCCGCGAAAAGATAGCCGTATCCCCTTGCCACATCATTCGACATGCACCACCACGCCACGCCTGCGCAGAGCAGCGTGCTGACGATGATGAAGAAAATATGGAAGATTTTGAGCGACATCAGTGCAGTGGATGGCTCGTGGTCTGGATCGGGTCCGTGTAGGCGAGCAGGCAGAGAAGGAAAAGGGCGAGGCAGAAAAAGAAAGTGAAGAGGAGCGGACGCCAGATGGTCCCTTTTTCAGCCTTCAAATGCATGAACCACGCACCGACGAGGCAGACCTTGAAGCTCGCGACGGCGAGGCCGATCTTCATGTTCATGCCGTGGCTTTTCAGCATGTGGTCAAAGTCCACATACGAGAGGCCCACGGTGATTGCCGTGAATACGAAGAGCGCGGCCCCGACCCACAGGTAGGGCCGGACGTGATGCCAGTAGTTCCCGTGCGCGTGTTCGCCGGAAGCGTGGGCGTCGGCGGGTGCGGTTGCGGTGGTGTGATGGTCGGACATTTTACAGGAGATAGAAAATCGGGAACACGAAGATCCAAATCAGATCCACCAAGTGCCAGAAGAGCCCGGCGACCTCGATGCGGTTGCACAGTTGCTCAGGGTTGGTCTTGTAGAGCTTCGAGCCGGGGCCCCAGAAGTAGATGAACACAATCACGCCTCCGAGCACGTGGAGGCCGTGCAGTCCGGTGATCATGAAGTAGCATGCGAGGTAGGTATTCAGCCTCGGGTAAAACGGACCGAACCTCGGGAGGAGATCGTCCTTGTTCAGCTTCACCTCATGCCCTTCGTGGAGGTGCACCATCGGTCGCGGGATGAAGTGCGCCTTGTCGTTGTCCGGGGACTTCGGGGTATGATTCTCCTCGTCGATGCCTTCGAGGATGATCTCCTTCACGGCGGGATTCGAGACATCGGCCCAGCTCTTCGGGTGTCCGCTGATGAACAGCCGCGGCGCCTGCCCGCGCGCCAGACGGCCATCGGGGCCCTCGTTGCCGAGGTAGGGCTCATACTTCGCGGCGGCTTCCTTTTTGATGTAAGCGCCGAAGTGGTTGAACTTCGCGGGCCACTCATAGCTGAGCTTCACCGCGAGGAACAGCAGGCCGCAAAGCCACGTCGCGGCGAGCCAGCCCTTGAACGCCTTGAAATTCCGCATCTTCAACGCCTCCCACGACAGGATGACCGTCACGGACGATGCGATGAGGACGAAGGTGTTGAAGGTGCCGACGGGGACGTTCAGCCAACCGTGCGGCCACATCCACGGCTCGGCACCGAGACGCATGAAGATATACCCGGCGAACAAACCGCCAAACAGCATCACTTCCGATGCGATGAAGAGCCAGATGCCGAGCTTCGGATTTGCGAGACCCGTGTCGGGACGCGGCCGGACTGTGTAAGGGATTTCCATGATTCGCGAAAGTCGATCCGTCTATGCGTGGGCCGGGACCGCGCCGTGGGCGGGAGCCTGCGCGGGCGTGCCGGCGGGCGGCTCGGACTGCGGGCTGTAGTCCTTGTCCGCGCCGGGCACGCTGTATTCGTACGGGTTGCGGTAAACGGTAATCGGCTTGATGAAGTTGCCGTGCGGCGGCGGCGAGGGCGTGTCCCATTCGAGCGTCGTCGCCTGCCACGGATTGTCGCTCGTTACCTTGCGTCCGCGGATGATGCTCCAGCAGAAATTGAACACGAAGATGAGCTGCACGGCGCCGAGCCACCATGCGGCCTTCGACATGAAGAGATTCCAGTGCAGCACCGGCTCGACCGTCGCGGCGTAGGCGCCAGCGCCACCATCCCACCAGCGGCGATGAACGCCGGCCATCCCTTGGAGGAACATCGGCGCGAAGAGACAGTTGATCGCGATGAGCGAGCCCCAGAAGTGAATCTTGCCCCAGAATTCGCTCATCATCCGCCCGGTCGCTTTCGGGAACCAGTGATAGACCCCGGCGAAAATCGCGAAGATGGTGCCGGGCGCGATCACATAGTGGAAATGCGCGATGACGTAGTACGTGTCGTGCATGTAGAGATCGACGGCGTTGAACGCCAGCGGGATGCCCGTGAGCCCGCCGATGCCGAACATCGGCAGGAAGGCCGTGGCAAAGAGCATTGGCGTGTTGAAACGGATCGATCCTCCCCATAGCGACAGCAGCAATGCCGTGAGCAGGATCACCGAGGGCACCGAGATGATGATGGTCGTCGTCTGGAAGAACGCCGAGACCTTCGGGCCCATGCCCGTCATATACATGTGGTGCGCCCAGACGATGAACGAGAGGAAGGCGAGCGCGAAGATCGCGCCGACCATCGCCTTGTAGCCCCAGATCGGCTTCCGGCTGTTGCAGGCGATGATTTCCGTCACCATGCCGATGCCGGGCAGGATGAGCACATACACCTCCGGATGCGCGAGGAACCAGAACAGATGCTGCCACAGAATCGGGCTGCCGCCGCCGGAGTACTGGAGCGGCTGGCCGTCGAAATCCAGGCCGTTGACCACGAGGCCGGTCGGCATGAAGAAGCTCGATCCGAACGCGCGGTCGAAGAGGTTCATGATCGCCGCGGACTCGAGCGGCGGGAAGGCGAGCAGCAGCAGATACGCCGTGATGAACTGCGCCCAGCAGAAGAACGGAAGGCGGCCCCAGGTCATTCCCGGCGCGCGGAGCTGGACCATGGTGGTGATGAAGTTCACCGAGCCGAGCAGCGAAGAGGTGATATTGAACACCATGCCCAGCAGCCACAGCGTGCCGCCGTTCATGATGGGATGGAATGCCGGCCCGGTGTCCGCCACGCCCGCGAGCGGCGGGTAATTCGTCCACCCGGACTTCGCGGCGCTGCCCTCGACGAAAAAGCTGCCCACCATGAACACGCAACTGATGAAGAACGACCAGAAGCTCGCCATGTTGATGCGCGGGAACGCCATGTCGATCGCGCCCAGTTGCAGCGGCATCACGAAATTCCCGAACCCGGCGAACGCGATCGGCACAATGCCGAAGAACACCATGATGGTGCCGTGCATCGCGCCGAAGATGTTGTAGCCCTGCGTGGAAAGCGAATAGCCGACGAGCGCCTTCGTGTCCGGGTTGAGCACCTTGTCAAAGACGGCGTCGCCGAAAATCCCGTGCAGCACGTTCCCCCACCACTCGGGCAACGCGGCCGCACCATGCGCGATCGACCAGCGCATCACCATCATGAGCCCGAAGCCGAAGAACAGGAACGCCAGCCCGGTGACGGCGTACTGGATGCCGATCATCTTGTGATCGGTGGTGAAGACCCACTTCCGCCAGAATCCCGGCTCGTGGTGGTCGTCGTGACCGTGTGCGTCGTGCGCGTGTGCTTCAGCTACGTGAGCCATGATCGTAAGGGGTTATTTGGCGGGGAAGGCCTTTGCCATATCCTCGGCATTCCACGGAGTTGTACGGTCTTTGAATTCGTCGCGGACTTTCTGGATGAAGTCAGGCGTGATGGCGGCGTCGGCCTTGTTCGACCACGCGGTGCGGATGTAGTTCAGCACGTCGGCGAGCTTGCCGTTTTCCTTCAGGATCGGGAACTGCGTGTCCACCGCGATGAGGATGTTGTTGTAATTGACGCCCTTCACCGTGATGGGGCCGGTGTAGCCCTTCAGCACGAGCGCCACGAGCCGTTTCGTGTCGCCCACGACCCATTCCGACCCGTCGAACGGAGGGAATGCGCCCGGAATGCCGAGTCCGGTGGGCTGATGGCAGGCCATGCAGGTCTGCATGTAAACCGCCTTGCCGCGTTCCGCGGAAGCCTTCAGGTCCTCCTCGGCGTAGGTTGCGACGACGGTGGCGAGTGCGATGGCGAGTGTGAGTTTTTTCATGGCTGGATTCAGTGACTTTACTTGGCTGGCGGAAATTTCAACAACTCGGCCTCGGTCCACTGGGCGTCGCGACCGGCGAATTCGGCGCGCACCTTGCCGACGAAGTCCGGCGTGATGGGTGGCTCGATCTTGTTCCCGAAACTGTTCCGCACGTAGTTGAGCACATCGGCGACGTTCTTGTCCTCCTTGAGCTGCGGGAAGGTGAGCATCGGATTCGGCATGCCGGTCGCGTAAACTTTTCCATCCACCGTCATGGCGCCGACGATGCCCTTGAGCACGATCGCGACAAGCCGCCGGGGATCCTCGCTGACATACGGCGTCCCCACGAGCGGCGGGAATGCCCCCGGTACTCCCATGCCGGTCGCCTGATGGCATGCAAAACAGGTGGCCATATAGACGCCCTTGCCGGCGGCCATCGATGCCTGCAAATCGAATGACCCGGCCCCGGCTGGCGCCGCGGGCTGTGCGGTGGCTGCGCCGTCGGCGGGCTTCGCGTCCGTCTTGACCTGCGTCGTTGCAGGTGCGGCGGCTGCGCCCTCGAGTTTCGCATCGAGGGGGATCTGCTTGATCTCCTCGGCGGTGTATTGGTCGGTGCGACTTGCGAGTTCCTTCTTCGCGGCGGCGACCTGGGCCTCCGTGATTTCGCCGCCCTTGTTCCCCCACGCCTGCCGGACATAGGTCAGCACGGCCGCGATTTTCTTCGGCCCAAGCGGCTGCTCCCAGCCCAGCATCTGGTTGTTGTAAGAGGCTCCCTTCACCGTGATCGGCCCCTTCAATCCCTTGAGAACGAGCGCGACCAGCCGCTTCTCATTGAACTCCGAGCCATCCACCCACTCGGAACCCGCGAGCGGCGGGAACTGGCCCGCCTGCCCCAACCCCGTCGGCTGATGGCATGCCTGGCACACCTCCTTGTAAACCTTTTCACCGAGCGCCAGCGGCGTCAGTTCCGCCGCAGCGCCGCTGGTCGCGACCGACTTGCCGGGCAGCGGGAAGAACGCCACCGGGCTGCTCTCGTATTCGTTGTACACCTTCGGGTTGAAGCCGCCGTGGAAGACTCCGATGTAGGCTCCGGCCCAGGCGAGTGCCAGCGCGCACACGATGCTCAGCCAGGTCGGAATCGGCGTCACATCCGCGCTCGGTTCCGCATGTTCGCGGGCGATGGCGGCGTGGACCTCGGTGATGTCCGCGGTCTCCATGTAGTCGAGACGATCCTGTCCTTCGTTGGGCTGGCTCATTTCTTCGCGGCCTCCTGTGGCTTGATGAGGGTCGGCGCCTCTTTCAACTCGTGGGTCCGGTCGAGCGAGAGAAGGTACTGCGCGAGCTTCTCGGCATCGAGCGTCGGCGTGTATTCGAATTTTCCGTCGGTCGCCACCGCGTCGGGCGACGGCTTCTCGCCGATCTCCCTGCGCTCGAAGAGGTGCCGGTACGGCGGGCACTTCGAGTCGGAGAAAATCACGAGCGGATTGAACAGATGCCGGTACACCCAGCGCTCGTCGCGCTCGGCGGGTTTCTTCGGGTCATTGTCGTGCTCGTTGCGCCACATCCGCACCACTTTCTCGGTGCCATCCTTCTGCGCGACCTTGGCGGTCCAGCCGAAATTGGAAAGGTCCGGCCCGAGACGCATAGAGCCGGTGAGCGGCACATCTTCGTGGATGTAATCGCGGGCCACGGTCCGCCGCGATCCCCAGCCGCGCTCCATGTCGGGGCCGAACTGCGGGTCGCGCACCTGCTGCGAGTGGCAGTAGAAACAGCCCTCCGACACATACACATCGCGACCGGCGAGGTGGCGCTTCTGCGGATACACGTCCGCCGGGGAATTCTGACCCTCGTCCCACTGCATCTGCGGCTGGAGCGAGGAAAGCTGGCTGTGCGGAATGAGCACCATCGCGCCGCAGGAAAGGGCGAACGCGCCGAAGATTCCGGTAAAT
>JBEBGK010000964.1:0-2018 GCA_040081515.1 Chthoniobacteraceae bacterium | reverse complement strand
ACTCGCACGATTCCTCACCGGAAGCGGACGCCGGATCCATCTGATCGGCGTCGCCGGATCCGGCATGAGCGGAATCGCGGGGTTGTGCCTCGCGCTGGGGCATCGCGTGAGCGGCAGCGACAAGGCGACGACCGAGGAGACTGCGCGACTGCAAACGCTCGGCCTCGATTTTTCCTCCCCGGCCAATCCCGAAAAGGTGGGCGATGCCGAACTCGTGATTTTCTCCTCGGCCATCAAGCCGGCGCATCCCGACTATGAACGCGCGAAGCAGGCCGGCCTACCGATGGTCCGGCGTGCGGATGCGCTGGCGGCGATCATGCGGCAGAAAAAGGGGATCGTGATCGGCGGGATGCACGGGAAGACGACGACGAGCGCGATGGGCGCGCACGTGCTGCGGGAGGCGGGATTGCATCCGTCGCACTATGTAGGCGCGGAGATTCCGATCCTCGGCGTGAATGCGCTGTGGGATGCGGCGGGCGAGTGGTTCGTCGCGGAGGCGGATGAGAGCGACGGCACGATCGTCAATTACCACCCGGAGCACGCCGTCGTGCTGAACATCGAGGAGGAGCACCTGGATTTTTACGCCGACCTCGCGGCCATCGAGCGCGTGTTCGAGCAACTGCTGCGGCAGACAAGTGGCAGCGTGTTCTACTGCGCGGACGACAAGCACGCGGCGCGCATCTGCTCCAATCACCCGCGCGCGATTTCATACGGCGCAGCGCAGGGAGCGGACTACCGCTTCGAGGATGTCCACCCGAAGGATTTCCAGTCGCATTTCCTGGCGACGCGACACGGCGAACCGCTGGGCGCGGTGACGCTGAATGTCCCCGGGCGGCACAACGTGAGCAACGCTACAGCGGTGATCGCGCTCGCGACAGAACTAGGCGTACCCTTCCCGAAAATCGCTGCGGCACTGGAATCCTTCCGCGGCGCGCGGCGACGGTTTGAGATCAAGCACCGTTCGGAGCGCTTCATGGTGGTGGATGACTACGGCCATCACCCGAGTGAAATCCGCGCCACGCTCGCCACCGCCCGCGGCACGGGGCGCAAGCGCATCCTCACGATGTTCCAGCCGCACCGCTACACGCGAACGCAGGCGCTGCGGGATGAATTCGGACGCGCATTTGAGGATACGGATGTGCTCGTCGTAGCGGACATCTATCCCGCGAGCGAAGTGCCGATTCCCGGCGTGACCGGCCAGACCATCGTGGACGCCATCGCGCAGCACACCGCGCAGGAGGGCGCGAGCTTTCAGCCGAACCGACGGCAGATTGCCTACGACATCGGCCGCGCCATCGAACCCGGCGACCTGATCCTTTCACTCGGCGCAGGGAACATCCACGAGCAGGGCTCCGTGCTCGCGCGCGACATCGCCGTGCTCGAATCCGCGATGGACGTGATGGGGCCGGGCGTCGCGAAACTTTACGAACCGCTCTCGAAACACACGACAATGCGCGTCGGCGGGCCTGCGCAATTCTGGGTGGAGCCGGAGACAGAGGAGGGCTTCGCGCGGCTCGTGCGTTTCACCACTGAGCGCGGCATCCCGCTGTTTGTGATGGGCCGCGGCTCGAACCTGCTCGTGCGCGACGGCGGCATCCGCGGCGTGGTGGCGCATCTTGCGCGCGGCGAATTCAAGCGGCTCGAAGTCCACGGCACGCACATCAGCGCGGGCGTGGGCGTGAAGCAGCGCGAACTCGCCATCGCGGCGCGCGACGCGGGAATCGGCGGGTTCGAGTGGTTCGAGGGCATCCCGGGAAATGTCGGCGGCGCGCTGCGCATGAATGCGGGGGCGATGGGCGGCGAGACTTTCAAGCAGGTCGTGAGCGTGCGCTTCGTGGATGCGAACGGCGAATTTCACACGCGGATGCCAAGTGAACTCGAAGTGCGTTACCGGGACGTTCCCGTGCTGGCGAAGAACTACACGGTGAGCGCAACGTTTCGCGGCGAGCCTGCGGCGGCGGCGGACATCGCGGCGCGGCTCGATGAGAGCCAGCAGAAACGCCGCACGAGCCAGCCGA
>JBEBGK010000963.1:0-2018 GCA_040081515.1 Chthoniobacteraceae bacterium | reverse complement strand
TTTTCAACTCGACCAAGAGTCACGAGAGCCAGATCCGCACGCGGCCTCACAAGCAGATTACTGATCCCGTAAAAGTGCGCGTGCCGTGCCTCGTGCGATGGCCGGGACACGTGCCGGCGGGGCGCGTCGATGGCACGCCATTCTGCGGCATCGACTGGCTCCCCACGCTCACCGACATCGTCGGCGGAAAAGCATCCGCTTTGAAAATCGACGGACGCTCCGCCAGGAAACTCCTGCTCGGCGAAGCCGATGCCAGCGCACCACACGAGGCCTTGTTTTTCTACTCCGGCACCGCGCTGCAAACCGTCCGCAGCGGCCCGTGGAAACTGCACTTCCCGCATCCCTACATCACGCCGGCGGGCGAACCGGGCCGCGGCGGCAAGCCATCCAATTTCGGGAAACTCGCACCGACGTCGATTACGCAGTCCGGCGTCGAAGGCATCGCCACGCGCCACGGCTACCGCATCGAGCAACTCCCGCTCTCGCTCTTCCATCTCGAAACCGATCCCGGCGAGCAGACGAACGTCGCCTCCATGCATCCCGACGTGGTAAAGAAACTTTCCTCCCTCGCCGAAACCGCACGCCAGGATCTCGGCGACTCGCTTCAAAAGATCCAAGGCACCGGTCTCCGGCCACCGGGTATGGATGCGTCGCACTGAACCAAAGCCTTCCGGAAAATGAGACGGCTGTTCCTGCTCACGCTCCTCGCACTCGCTCCTTCGCTCCTCGCCGCGCGACCCAACGTCGTTTTCATCGTCGCCGACGACCTCGGTTACGGCGAGCCCGGCTGCTACGGCGGAAAGGAGATCCCGACACCGCACATCGACTCGCTCGCGAAGAACGGTGTCCGGTTTACGAGCGGCTACGTCACCGCGCCGTATTGCGCGGCGTCGCGCGCGGCGCTGCTCACGGGGCGCTACCAGACGCGGTTCGGCTTCGAGTTCAATCCGATCGGCGCGCAGAACGCGGACCCGGCCATCGGCCTGCCGGTGGGCGAACGCACGATCGCCGACGCACTGCGCGAAAGCGGCTACTCCACCGCGCTCGTGGGCAAGTGGCACCTGGGCGGCAGCGCGCGGTTTCACCCACAACGGCGCGGCTTCGATGAATTCTTCGGCTTCCTGCACGAGGGCCATTATTTCGTGCCGCCGCCGTGGGACGGTCATGTGACATGGCTGAGGCGCAAGACGCTGCCCGATGGTTCTGCAGGCCGCTGGACCTCGCTGGACGGTCGCCTCGTGTGGAGCACGCACATGCGCAGCTTCGAGCCGCACTACGACGCGGACAATCCCGTGCTGCGTGGCAGCCAGCCCGCGGAGGAAATGGCGAACCTCACGGAAGCCTTCACGCGCGAGGCCGAGGACTTCATCACGCGGCACCGGGCGCAGCCGTTCTTCCTCTGCCTCGCTTACAACGCCGTCCACAGCCCGTTGCAGGGCCGCGATGACTACATGAAGAGGTTCGCGCACATCGGGGACATCCACCGCCGCATTTTCGCCGCCATGCTCGCGCAGCTCGACGACGGCGTGGGCCGCGTGCTGTCGCGCCTGCGGGAACTCGGGCTCGAGGAAAACACGCTGGTCGTCTTCCTCAGCGACAACGGCGGCCCCACGCGGGAACTCACTTCGAGCAACACCCCGCTCCGCGGGGAAAAGGGCCAGCTCCTCGAGGGCGGCGTGCGCGTGCCCTTCCTCGCCCGATGGAAGGGACGCCTTCCCGCGGGACACGTCGAGCCGCGCATGATCAGCTCGCTGGACCTTTTCCCGACCGCGCTCGCGGCCGCGGGCGCGAACGGGAATACGGCGCTCGATGGCGTGAACCTGCTTCCGCACTTCGCCGCACCCGGCGACACGCCCATCCGCCGGGAACATTACTGGCGCATCGGAACGCAGGCCGCCTTCATCTCGGACGGCTGGAAGATCCATCGCGGCCGCGGCGATATCGGCTGGCAGCTCTTCCATCTCACCGATGATCCCGGCTTCCAGCGCGGCGACCCGATCCGGGTGTTGCGCGGCGAG
>JBEBGK010000118.1:0-7963 GCA_040081515.1 Chthoniobacteraceae bacterium | reverse complement strand
CTATCTCTCCCACACGGGGCAGGGCTGCGCGGAACAGCTCGTCGGCATCGCGCGCGCGGAAAAATCGGCGGTCTCCGCGGTGCAGGGCACGCACGAGAGCAAGCTCCCCTTCTACGGCGCCGTCGGCGGCAAGCTGGTGGACGCGGCACGGCGCATCTACCAGGTGGACACGGTGCTCGAGAAGCCGACGCCGACCGAGGCGGAGCAGCGAATCAACGTCCCCGGGCTGCGCGCCGGATATTATCTGTGCTTTTTCGGGATGCATGTGCTCACCCCGGCCGTGCACCGGCTGCTGGAGGGGCTGCTGAAAAATGCGGCGGGGCGCGAGAACACGGTGCACCTGCGCGAGGCGCTCACGCAGCTCGCCGCCCACGAGCGATACCTCGCGGCGGAACTCGATGAGCGCCGCTACGACTTCGGCGTGAAATACGGCCTGCTCACCGCGCAGCTCGCGCTCGCGCTCGACGGCAAGGACCGCGACGAGGTGTTGCGCGGCATCGTGGAGCTGCTCGCGACCAACAGGCTGCCGGGGAAATAAGCGATGTCGGCCGGCCTCAGTTCGATCATCACGTCGCAGGATGCGGGGGTCCGCAACCGGTCGCTCGACGAAGCGTGCAAGGATGCATCGCCCGACGAGCTCATCGCGGAATGCGCGTCGCTCGATGCATTCCGGCGCACTTCGCAGAATCTGTATGAGCGGGTGCGCGCGCTGTTTTTCCTCTACGCGATTCACCGGTTCCACCTGCCCGCGCGGCAGGGATTCCGCCAGGGGGGCATCATTCCCTTCCGCGGACACGAGCATCTGCTGGAGCGCCGCTTCGAGGATGCCATCGAGCTTTTTCAATCCGCGCAGAGGGCTGACGGACCAAGCGACGCGCTCTCCTCGGCGCTGGCCACGGCTTACCACCGGCTCGCGTTCCAGACGCTCGCCGATCAGGTGCGGCGCAGCGTGCGCTCCGTCCGGGGAAACCAGTGGATGTTCCGGATGGGACATCCGAAGGATCAGCCGCTGCGCGTCCGCCCGGAATTGCTGCGGCGGAATGCCGACGGTTCGCACCCGATCCTGCGCGAGCAGACGCCGGTGCGCATGGACCTGACGCACTCGGCGTGGAGCGACATTTTTTTCCTCGGCATGGATTTCCCCGAGGGCGCGAGGGTGCTGAACATCTCGGTGGACCTCGGCGTGCATGGCCGCGACCCGGAGACGAAGCCGCCCGTCAGCGCGTGGCTGCGGGTGATCGACGAGCCGGTCCTGCGGCTCGTGAGCGTGGACCTCGGCGCGAGCGCGGAGATTTCCTCGCTCTCGGAGGTGTTCGATTTTGCAAAGGATTATCTCGGGCTGCTGAAGGCGGCGATCATCGCGAGCGGGATCGTGCCGCCGGGCATCGAGGGAAGCGGGCAATCGCTCACGGATCTGCTCGCGCAGATGCTCGGCCCGGGCCGCGGGCTGGAGCTCGTCTCGAGCGTGAACGACATCCCGAAGGGCTCGCGCCTCGCCGTTTCCACGAACCTTCTGGCGGCGCTCATCGGCGTCTGCATGCGGGCCACCGGACAGGCGGAATCGCTCACCGGCCCGCTGCGTGAAGAGGAGCGCCGGCTCGTGCTCGCGCGCGCGCTGCTCGGCGAATGGATCGGCGGCAGCGGCGGCGGATGGCAGGACATCGGCGGCGTGTGGCCGGGAATCAAGCTGATCGAGGGCGTCGCCGCGCAGGAAGGTGATCCGGAACACGGCATCTCGCGCGGGCGGCTGATGCCGCGGCATCACGTCTTCACACAGGAGGAGATTCCGGAAAAGGCGCGCCAGGCGCTGCAAGACTCGCTCGTCGTCGTCCATGGCGGCATGGCGCAGAACGTCGGCCCCATTCTCGAGATGGTGACCGAGAAATACCTGCTGCGCTCCGGCGCCGAGTGGCAGGGACGGCAGGAAGCGCTGGGATTTCTCGACGAGATCCTCGACGCGCTGCGCGAGAGCGACATTGCCCGCGTGGGCGATGCGACGACGCGCAATTTTTCCGGACCGATCCAGACGATCATCCCGTGGGCCTCGACGTATTACACCGAGCGTCTGATCGAGCAGGTGCGCGCGGAATTCGGGAAGGACTTCCATGGCTTCTGGATGCTCGGCGGCATGAGCGGAGGCGGCATGGGGTTCATGTTTGCCCCGCATCGCAAGGCCGAGGCGCAGGGCCGCATGCAGGCGATCATGAGCGCGACCAAGAGGGAGCTCTCCGCGTCGCTGCCGTTCGCGATGGAGCCGGTGGTTTACGATTTCCGGATCAATGAAAATGGCACCGTCGCCGATTTGCTGAACACCGGCGCCGAGGCGAAGGGTGCGTCGCTGCCGCTGATGCCAAAGGGCTACTACCTGCTGCTGGCGCCGCGGCTTCTCCGCGAGGACCCGAAGACGCTCACACCGTCGAAGCGCGCGGAACTGGACAAATTCGCCGCGGCCTGCCGCACGCAACCGGAGTTGCGCGGGATGGTGCAGGAGCTTTTCGACGCGCTGCTGCCCCGCGGACTCGAGGAACGCGCCGGCGAACGGAGCCTCGACGAGCTGCTCGCGGAGAACGGATTCGACCGCGAGGCGCACGAGCAGATCCGCGCCGACCTGAAGGCCGGCCGCATCGGCCTCGCGCAAAACCGGCTGCCCGCGAACAGCGTCATCGAGGATGTGCAACCCGGCGATGTGATTCTCACGGAAGAACACGCAGCCGCGGACGGAAGTGGGACAGGCGTCCCGCCTGTCGGAGTCGGACAGTCCGTCTCGGCTGTCCCGGATGGGCCTCCGCCCTTCAAGCCATTCTCCGAAGACAGTCCGGAATCCGCCGCCACCCGCCACCTCCCACATTGGCAAGTGCCCGGTGCCACCTATTTCGTCACCTTCCGCCTGGCCGATTCGCTCCCGGCAGCTGTCGTTCGCCGACTGAAGGATGAATTTGAAACCTGGCTCCGGCAAAACCCCCGTCCGTGGAATGGAGCGCAGCGAGCCGAATACTACGAGCGATTCCACGAGAGCCTCGAAGTGCATCTGGACCAAGGCGCCGGAAGCTGCACACTCGCGGAGTCCCCCGCCGCGGAAATCGTCGAGGACGCCCTGCGGCACTTCGACGGCGAGCGTTACTGGCTCGGCAGCTATGTCGTGATGCCGAACCACGTTCACGTCATCGTTCGCCCGAAGGATGGCCATCCTCTTTCCGATATCCTCCACAGCTGGAAATCGTTCTCGGCCCATCAGATCAACAAGCACGTCGGACGCGCCGGGACTCTCTGGCAGGACGAAAGCTTCGATCACATCGTGAGGCACGTTGACGAGTGGAAGCAGATTGACCGTTACATTTCCGAGAATCCGGGGAAGGCGCGACTCGGTGAGGGGAAATATCGGCTCGGCTGTGGGAGCGCAGGGCGGGCAGGCGGGACGCCTGCCACACTCCGACAGGCGGGACGCGTGTCCCACTCCGCGCTTGGCCTCGCATCGCTCCGCAACGGCGAAGTCGCGGTCGTCACCCTTGCCGCGGGCGCGGCGAGCCGGTGGACACAGGGCGCGGGCGTGGTGAAATCGCTCCATCCATTTTGCAAACTTGCAGGCCGGCATCGCACCTTCCTCGAGACCCATCTCGCGAAATCGCGGCGCACGTCGCGCATCGCCGGCACGCCCGTGCCGCACATCTTCACCACGAGCTACCTCACGCACGGGCCGATCTCCGCCATCCTCGAGGCGCGTGGCAACTACGGCTACGAGGGGCCCGTCCTGCTCAGTCGCGGCAAGAGCGTAGGATTGCGCTTCATCCCCGCGGCGCGCGACCTGCGCTTCGCCTGGGAGGAGATGCCGCAGCAGATGCTCGACGAGCAGCAGCAAAAGGTCCGCGACTCCCTGCGCGCCGCGCTGCTGCGCTGGGCGGAAAGCACCGGCGAGGCGGGCGACTACCGGGACAATCTCCCGCTCCAGTGCCTGCATCCCGTCGGCCACTTCTACGAAATCCCGAACCTCCTCCGGAACGGCACGCTCGCCGCGCTGCTCCGCGAACGCCCGCAATTGAAGACCCTGATGCTGCACAACATCGACACCGTCGGCGCGAATCTCGATCCCGCCGTTCTCGGCCGGCATCTCGCGAGTGGCGCGACGCTCAGCTTCGAGGTGATCACCCGTCGTCTCGAGGATCGCGGCGGCGGCCTCGCCCGCGTGGACGGTCGCGTGCGCCTCGTCGAAGGGCTCGCCATGCCACGCGAGGAGATCGAATTCGGCCTCACTTACTACAATACACTCACGACGTGGATCGACGTGGATGGCCTGCTGCGGGCATTCGGCCTCTCCCGGACGGATCTCGACGACGGACAGAAAGTGCTCTCCGCAATCCGCGATCTCGCCGCGCGGGTGCCCACCTACATCACGCTCAAGGAAGTGAAAAAGCGCTGGGGCCACGGCCAGGAGGACATCTTCCCCGTCGCTCAATTCGAGAAACTCTGGGGCGACCTTACCGCGCTGCCGGAGATCGAGAGCAAGTTCCTCGTGGTGCCACGGCTTCGCGGCCAGCAACTGAAGGAACAGGCGCAGCTCGATGGCTGGTTGCGCGACGGCTCGGCGGCCTACGTGGAGTCGCTCTGCGACTGGTAGCGCCCTATCGTTCCACTTTCATCGGCTTCACAGGCGTGCCGTCGGACCACACGCCCATGCCCGGATCCACCGTGTAATTCTCGCCCGCAAAGGCCGCGCCCATGAGCCCGTCGAGGAGTTTCCAGTAGCCGTACCAGTCGAGCGCATCGGTGGCTTCACGCGTCCAACTGACGGGCGAAAGATGGTTCGCTTTCAACGGCGGCATGCCGTGCCCGTCGCTCTGCACCGTCACGAACGAGCGATCACGCACGTGTTTCGTCTCCTGCCAGATCGTCCGCGCACAGCCGGTCCCCACCATCCCGTCCGAGTCCCCGACCACCACGAGCAGCCGCGCGGATTCCGGAAATCTCGCACAGTCATCCATCGGCACCAGCTTGATGCCACGCTCCATCCCCTGCCCCGGCTCGACGATCATCACCGCCTTTGGAATCGGCAGGCCCTCGGATTGCGCCCGCACCGCGTAGTTCACCGCTCCCACGCCTCCCGCCGAATGACCGACCACCGCGACCCGCTCCAGGTCCGGCGCCACATGCCCGGGGCGCGCCAAAATCGCGAGTGCGGAACGGATGGCAGCGGCCGTGTTGCCGGAATACTCCGCCGGCGGCGTGAGGAGCTTTTCCTGGTAGCGCGGATACACGACAATGTTGCCGCGCTTCGCGAGGTGGTTCACCCATCCGCGATACGACTCCGGATGCATCGCGCTATATCCGTGCAGGAAGATCACGACGGGCGCCTTTGCCGGTGAGGGACGCGCGGGCTCGACGATCCAGAACTGCTTCCCGCCCCTGCCGTGTTCCGACTCCCGGATCCCGGCATGCGGATAGTCCGAGCCGCCCGGACCGCTTCTTGGCTGGCCCGGCGGTGAGATCCTTCCGGCAGCGGCACCCCGCTTCGGGGAACTCTCACGCACCCCGGCGCGGTCGTCGGCATGCAGCACCACAACGACCATCACGAGGAGGAAAAGGCAGGCCGGCTTCATGTCAGGGCGCGCACATTCGCGCGCATCGCCATTCCAGCCAAGCATCGGTTTTGTCGCGGAGTTCCTTGATTGCGAGGGCACAAGTCACTTTCATCCCGCCATGTTCAAACGCTCGTCCGGCAGTTCCATCTCGGTTGTCACCGGCGCCGCCGGCTTTCTCGGCTCGCATCTCACCGACCGGCTCCTCGCCGAGGGCCATCGGGTCATCGGCATCGACAACTTCATCACCGGCAACGTCAACAACATCGAGCACCTCGCGGGGAACGGGAACTTCCGCTTCATCAAGCACGACGTCTCCAATTTCATCTACCTGCCCGACGACGTGGATTTCGTCTTTCACTTTGCCTCGCCCGCCTCGCCGATCGACTATCTGGAGTTCCCCATCCAGACGCTGAAAGTCGGCTCGCTCGGCACGCACAACACGCTCGGCCTCGCGAAACACAAGGGCGCCGGCTACCTCATCGCCAGCACGAGCGAATGCTACGGCGATCCGCTCGAGCATCCGCAGAAGGAAAGCTACTGGGGAAATGTGAACCCGGTCGGCCCGCGCGGATGCTACGACGAGGCGAAGCGTTTCGCCGAGGCGATGACGATGGCCTACCACCGCACGCATGGGGTGGACACCAAGATCGTCCGCATCTTCCTTCTGCTATTGTTCCGATCTCATCGACGGCATCTACCGGCTTTCCCGTTCCGATTTCCATGAGCCCGTGAACGTCGGCAACCCGCGCGAGATGACGATCAAAGAATTCGGCGAGCACATCATCAAGTTCACCGGCGCCAAATCGCAGCTCGAGTTCAAGCCGCTGCCGCTGGACGACCCGAAGGTGCGGCGCCCGGACATCACCCGTGCAAAGACGCTCCTCGGCTGGGAGCCGAAGGTTGCCTTCGAGGAAGGCATCGCGAAGACGATCGAGTTCTTCCGCGGACGAGTCGCCGCGGGCGATCCCGTGGCCTGATTCGAGATCCGGCAGCCGCGCATGCGAAAGCGTGCCACGGTCTCACCCACCAGCCGTGTTCCCACTTTTCGCTCGGAGCGTACTTTCACAAAAGCGCAGCCGGTTCCGCGGCCCGGAAAATGTGGTGCCGACAATCTGTCGGCACGTCTCATCCTGCATCTGAGTGAGGGCGCAAAAGCCGCCTGCGTCGCGCCGCCGGGCTCGCCAGTTCCACAGCGGACCCGTCGCCCACAGAAAGGACGGCTGCGCATTCACGAACGCGCCCCAATTCAACCGAAAGCAGCAAGCCCATCCAGCAGCGCGTAAAGTGCGTGCGTGCAGCCTTCGCTTTCCGGCGGCGGATTCAGAAGCTGCTCGCGCGTCTGGATGAATGGAGCGGTCCCAGCCTCGTCGAGGGACGCTGCGGAAAGATCCTCGATGCCGACCTTCTCCAGCTCGATGTGAAACTGCAGGCCGACCACGCGGTCGCCGTGGACGAAAGCCTGATTCGCGCACGCATCCGTCTCGGCCACGCAGCGCGCACCGTCGGGAATCGTGAACGTGTCGCCATGCCAGTGCATCACCGTGAGCCGCTCCGGGAATGCGGTGAGCGGAGCGCTTCGATCGAAAATCCGCACGGGAAACCAGCCGATTTCCTTCACCGGATTCTGGAACACTTTCCCGCCCAGCACGTCCGCGAGGAGCTGCGCGCCGAGGCAGATGCCGAGGATCGGCTTCCCTCCGCGGATCGCTTCCGCGAGGAAACGCTTCTCGATCGGCAACCACGGTTGGGTGCGATGTTCGTGGATGCTCATCGGCCCGCCCATAACCACGAGAAGGTCGAAGTCACCGAGCGCAGGCGGCGCTTCTCCGTCGTAGAGCGCAGTGCGCGTGAGCGGATGGCCACGTTCTCTCGCCCAAGTGGCGATGCGTCCCGGTCCCTCGAAGGGTGCATGCTCGAGTGAATGGATTCTCATCATGGCGACCATACGCGCGGCGCAGCCGCGACGTGAAGCGGACACTTCTGTCCGCGTCACTTCTTCCTGCGCGTCGCCGGGGCCTCGGCACCGATCGCCCTGCGCAGGAGGAACTGCGCGCGGTTGTTCTCCGTGACGACCGTGAGGTAATCCAGCCGCGCGCGCGTGAGTTCCTGCTCGGCGACGATGTTCTCGAGGACTTCGCCGACGGCGAAAGCCTTGCGCTCGCCAGTGAGCTTCAGGGACTGCTCCGCCGCCGACAGCGCCTTGCGCGCGTAGCCGAGCTGGTCGGACAGGGAATGCACCCGCGTATGCGCCTCGACGACCTGGCGGATGATCTCATCGTGCAACTTCTCACGCTCGACCGCCACGCCACGCTGCTTCGCATCGGCGACGTTCGCCGCGCCAACGCCTTTGCCAATGCCGCCATCGATGGTTGCCAGTCGGCAGCTTGCGC
>JBEBGK010000962.1:0-2019 GCA_040081515.1 Chthoniobacteraceae bacterium | reverse complement strand
CTGGTGTTCGCCTCCGGTTTGCTTTCGAGCGGTGCGACGGTATCCGCCGGCGGGCCGGTGGGTCTGTTCGGCAGCGGCCTGATGCAGACCGGCGCGGTCTCCGCATCGGGCCCGATCACGCTGGATGCGGACACCGGACTGCTGAGTATCGCCGCACCGGTCACATCGACCAGCGGTGCCCAGGTCAGCCTGAATGCCGGCACTATGGACATCACGGACGCAGTCAACAATCCGACCGGCAACGTGGTGATCACGAACACCTCCGGCGGTCCGGTCACGCTCGGCGGCGGCCTGGCCGGATTCGGCTTATCCGATACGGAACTGAACAAGATCCACGCCTCCTCGCTCACCTTCAACGCGAGCCCGGTGACGGTGGATGCGCCGGTCAACCTTACGACGGTGGGCAGCTTCACGCTGAACGCGACCTCGCTGGATGTGAACCACAGCTTCGTGGTCGCGGGAGGGCTGGACATCAACTGCACCGGCGACGTGAACGTGGCGGCGTCTTCGGTACCGGTGCTGCTGTCGGGCAGCACGGTGAACATCTTCGCCAAGAACATCAGCGTGATCGGCGGCTCTGCATCAGGCGCTTCCGCGGGCATCTATTCGACGCTCGGCGACCTGAAGCTGACGATGCCGGTCACGGGCAAGCTGAGTTTCGTGGAAGGCAATGCCCCGGGCACCACTGCCAGCGTCAATTCCGCGGGAAACCTCACGGTCACCACGGGAACCTGCGAACTGTGCACCGGCAACCTGAATGCAGCGGGCGCGCTCGCGCTGACGGAGACCTTCCCGATACTTGTGGTTCAGACCAGCCAGGTCATCCAGGAACAGCAGCAGATTCTGGTGAACTCGGTCAATTCGTCTACGGACAATGCGATGGTCGAGGATGCAGTTTCCGATCCCGGCATGACGCTGAAAGCTCCCTTGCTTACGGGCACGGGCACGCCACAGCTGGGTTCTGCAGGTGCAACGGCTGAACCGCTCAAGACCGACCCGAACGGCGTGGTCGGTGGTGAGACGGGCACTTTCGGCTCGGGCACGGCTTTGGGCGACACGGGTACCGCGGACGGTACAGGCACTGGTGGTACGACCGCATCCTCGGGACCCTCAGGCGGCACGCAACAGGGCAACGCGAAGGAAGAGGAAGAGAAGAAGAAGCAGGAAAGCGCCAGGACAGAAGGAGTAGACGGAGCCAAGGATGAAAAGCCGAAAGCCAAAGCCAAGCCTGCGATGTGCAGCTGACCAGGATATGCGAAGGCCAGCCCTCATTTCGCTTTCCCGGGCAGCTTCGGTGCTTTGCGGCGCGCTCGCGTGCCTTTCAACGCTTTTCGGCAGCAATGCGCTGGCCCAGTCCGGCGCGACGCTCGAGGGCGTGGGCACAGTGACCCACCTTTCAGGCACGCTCACCGTACGCCGCTCCGATGGCGGCACGCGCTTTCTCTCGGTGAAATCGGGCATCACGGAAGGCGATACGCTGGTGACCGCGCAGAGCACCTACGCGCGCCTGCGCTTTTCGGACGGATCGGAGATCGTGCTGCGCCCGGATTCGCAGATCAAGGTCGATCAGTTCAAATTCAACGACTCCGCGCCGGCAGGGGACAACATGTTGATGAGCCTGCTCAAGGGCGGCATGCGCAGCGTCACCGGCCTGCTGGGCAAGCGCAGTCGGGACAGAGTGGCCTTTGTCACCCCGAACGCGACCATCGGCATCCGCGGCACGCACTTCGGGGCGCTGCTCTGCCAGGGCGATTGCGCGTCGATCGCCACTCCGGCAGGCGGACCGCCCCCTAACGGCCTGCACCTGGATGTGCTGGATGGATCGATCGCCGTCCGCAACAACGCAGGCCAGCAGATCCTGAATGCTGGCCAGTTCGGTTTCGTCCGGAATACGGCAACGCCGCCGAGGTTTTCCGGTCATACGCCGCCCAGCTCGTCGCTGATCAGGGCGGCGCCGAGATTCCTCACGACTGCACTATCCTCACGGGCGGCGCCGCCCACGGCGTGCTCGAAGCGTCG
>JBEBGK010000961.1:0-2020 GCA_040081515.1 Chthoniobacteraceae bacterium | reverse complement strand
CAAGGTCTCTCTCATCCTCGCGCCGCTGCTCGCCTGCGACGATCTCTGGGTGCCGATGATCAGCGGCCGCGGCCTCGGCATCACCGGCGGCACGCTCGACAAGCTGGAGAGCATCCCGGGATTCCGGGTCGGTCTCAGCGAACAGGAAACCGCAGCGCAGCTCCATAGGATCGGCGTCGCAATGATCGGCCAGACCGCGGACCTCTGCCCGGCGGACAAAAAACTCTACGCGCTGCGTGACGTCACCGCGACGGTGCCGAGCATCCCGCTCATCGTGGCGAGCATCATGTCGAAGAAACTCGCGGAGTCTCTCGACCGGCTCGTGCTCGATGTGAAATTCGGCAGCGGTGCATTCATGCGGACCCGGCCGGACGCGGAGAGTCTTTCGGCCGCACTGTGTTCCGTCGGGAAGGAATGCGGTGTGCAGACCCATGCATTGCTGACGCCGATGGATGAACCGCTCGGACACACCGCCGGCAACGCGCTCGAAGTGTGGGAATCTGTCGAGACATTGCAGGGCCGCGGCCCGCGCGATCTCGTCGATCTGACACTGAATCTCGCCGAACGGGTGGCGAACGTCCCGCGCGCGCAGCTCGCAAAGTGGCTCGAGGACGGCACCGCGTGGCGCAAGTGGGTGCAACTCGTCGAGGCGCAAGGCGGCCGGGCCGCTGACACGGAGCGCATTCTCGAAATCCACCGCGCGCCGTTGCAGGAGGAAATCCGAGCGGATCGAAGCGGGAAGCTTTTAAGAATGGACGCAGAACTGATCGGACGCGCCTGCGTCGCCCTGGGCGGCGGACGGGCGACGGCAGCCGACGCGATCGATTTCTCTGTCGGCGTGAGCAGCGTGATGAAGGTCGGGAGCACTGTACATGCGGGCGCTCCGCTGCTGAAAATCCATGCGCGCGACGCTGGGCGCCTCGCAGTGGCGCTTGGGTTCCTGACAAAGGCCATCGAGATCGTCTGAGCCGCCCGCCCTGCTACGGGCTGTGCATCGCCGTCACATCCTGCTACCGGATCCCCATGCGCATTCTCCTGCTCATCCTGCTCCTCCTCGCTGAAGCGGCCCATGCGGAGGAAAAATCATCCGCGGTGCGCCAGCTCATCCCGTGGCTGCTGGACGAGGACACCGCGCTGAAGGGGATTCTCTTTTCCGATGTGATCAGCGCGACATCGGGCAGGCGCGTGCTCCCGATGGACCGCAAGGACAAGGACACGGCGCGCATCCTCGCGGCGATCGGCGCGGCCCTCGATGAGGTGCTCGCGCAGATGAACGAGCCCGGAAGTCCGGCGAAACAGCAGAAGCGCGTGAACGAGATGAGCAAGCATTTCGAGGACGCTCTCGTGACAAGACTGAAGGGCGCGCCGGGAATCGAGTGCGGTTTCCCAAAGACGGCGGCCGGCAACACCCAGCGGAGCGGCTACCCCGATCTCCGGCTCGTGGATCAGGCGACCGGGCGCGTGCTCTATCTGGATCCGAAGCTGTATGCGAAGGCCAGCCGCAGGAGTTCGCTGCGGACTTTCTATTTCACACCGAAACGCGAGACGAACAAGGTGAACGACGATGCACACCATCTCGTCGCCGCCATCGAGCACGAGAAGACGGGCTCCGACGTGACGTTCACCCGGTGGGAACTGATCGATCTGAGCGGTTTCCGCGTGCGGTTGAAGGCGGAGTTCGAGGGCAGCAACGCCGACATGTATCGCGACGATGCCGTGGTGGCGGGGAGCGCGAAATAGAAACTGCGCGCGCCCGGAGTCTGCCCGGCAGCTTCGCTTTCGTCGCCACCCAATCCGCCCGCGACGGGCCCTCCCGGATCGGGTAACGGTGTGCGTCTGGAGCAAAATGCGACTCCTGGAATCCTGGGAGACTGTTGAAATACCATTGCCGCACCGTTCTTGATTCCTACTCCTTGTCTTGCTCGTGCTCTTGCTCCGTTTCGCTGGCGGAATTGCGGATGGCACGATCAGACAAACAAAAAGCAGGACTTGGCACCAACTTCCCGGTTGCCATCCGCCC
>JBEBGK010000960.1:0-2021 GCA_040081515.1 Chthoniobacteraceae bacterium | reverse complement strand
CGATGCAAGCGGGCGAAATTGGAAAGTAATTCGTCGCGCCTTCGCCTTGCTCCGGCCACGACGTCCTCGTCGCCCGAAAGGTTGACGATGCCGACACCCGCCAGATCCCCCCCGGTAAGCTTCGCCTGCTGGATTTCCCACGGATCACAGAACCCCCTCTGCCTCGGAGAACCCATGCCCGCCCTCGGATCATTAAGACCAATTCATGCAGGATTCATCCCTGCTTCATCTGCGGATGAAAGAGTGAGCCGACTTGGCAATGCTCCTACAGAAAACCATCCCGATGAAAGTCACCTCTGCAACTCCCCGCATTTCAAAACTCGCCGCGGTGCTCGTGGCGGGAGCCATGGCTCTCGCCGGCGACGCCGCGCGCGCCAGCATCGCGTACGGCAGCATCAACAACTTCGACACGGTCAACGACACCACGCACGAGTGCCACGGCTTCGAGATCGAGATCGAGGACTGCCACAGCACCGACATCACCTACACGTATAACTACAATCACTACGGCGTGCCGAAGATCACCGAGGACAACTCGGTGGCCGGTCACCCGAAGTGCGTCATCCGCTGGGAGAGCAAGAAGAACGCGGATGGTTCGTGGGCGGCTTACACCGCGATTCCGGCGGGGCCGATCGCGCCGACGAACGGGCACATGTTCACGAATCCGAACGTGAATTTCGGCGGTGAGCATTTCGGCGTCGGGTATCGCGTGCCGGCGAGTGTCGTGCGCTACAATTGGCTCATCGACAATGGAGCCGGCGCGCTCGTGCATGGCGGCGCGGTGCAGGTCTCGACCCCGAGCTTCACCTACTATCCGCCGGTGGCCGGCAATCCCGCGCCCGCGCAGGTCCAGGCCGTCATCGCGCCGCCGCCACCGCCGGCGCCGGAACCGAAGGAATTTGGAAAGGCGGTGTGGGTGAAGGAAATCCGCACCACGACGCACAACAACAACGAGGTGAAGCTGCGCGATCTCGTCTCCGACGATCCCGGCGACGCGAATGAGAAAAACTGGCGGAACGGCGAACCGGACGAGGTCGAGACGGAGTGGCAGATCCTGCAGAAGGACTACAACAAGGCGGATGGCGGCGCGAACAACCAGGTGCCGGCAGCGGCGGAGGATCTGCCCGGCGGCGACGAAGTGGTGACGCGGCGCTACGAGTTCTTCAAATACATCGGCCCGCTCGACAACGAGACCGGCGAAGCCATGGCGCAATCGGTCGCACTGGACGGCATCCACGGCGTGGGCGTTAAGCTTATCAACGGCGTGAACGTGGATCTCTCCACGGTGGCGGTCGTCGGGGAATTCACGGGCGCGCAGATGGCCGCGGTCGAAGTCGCGGCGCCCGTCGCGCTGATCGATCATGTGAGCGAAGGCCGCGTGAACACGCCCTACACGGCACGCACGCTCGTGGTGGAAGGCGCGCTCCCTTTCATGGCCACCCGCGATGGTGCGCTGCCTCCGGGCATGATTTTCAACGAAGTCACCGGTGTCCTCTCCGGCACGCCCACAGCGGCGGGACAGTTCAATTTCAAAATCACCGCTTCCGATGGTGTGACGCCGGATGTGTCGAAGAATTACACGCTCCTGATCGCGGCCGCGGGCGCCGCCCTGCCGCCCTCGAGCCTGCTGGACACGGCCGCATTCCCCGTCGGCAGCGGAACGACGACAGGCGATGGCGCCTACGTGCCCGGCGCGGATGTGACGGTGAATGCGACCGCGGCCCCGGGGTTCCATTTTGTGAACTGGACGGACAACGGCAAGGTGGTGAGCAACACTGCGGGCTACACGTTCACAATCGATGTGAATCACTCGTTCGTCGCTAATTTTGCCGCGAACGTCCCGCTGCAGACCATCACCACGGGTGCCGCGCCCTCCGAGGGCGGGACGACGTCCGGCGGAGGCACGGTGGATTCCGGCAGCAGCGTCACCGTGGTCGCGACGCCTGAGCCGGAAGGCCCGCCCATCAGGAACGATGACAGCACCACCGCGCGACCGGCGGAGTTGCGCCGTCCGCCCATCG
>JBEBGK010000959.1:0-2025 GCA_040081515.1 Chthoniobacteraceae bacterium | reverse complement strand
ACTCGATGCCGCTCACGAACCTCGCATGGAAGACGAGCTTCTTCTGGGACGGGCGCGCGCCATCGCTCCGCGCGCAGGCGCTGATGCCTATCGAGGACCACACCGAGATGGATGAAACGCTCGAGCGTGTCGTCGCGAAACTCGCCGCGACCAAAGAGTATCCCCCGCTCTTCACCGCCGCATTCGGCTCGCCGGAGATCACCTCGGAGAAGCTCGGCCTCGCGCTGGAGCAGTTCCTCCTCACGCTCACTGCATACGATGCGAAGTTCGACCGCGCCCTGCGCGGGAAAGCGACGCTCGGCGACGATGAAAAGCGCGGCTTCGAATTGTTTATGACGGAGTTCGACCCGCGCACCGGACAGCGCGGCGCGGACTGCTTCCACTGCCACGGCGGCCCGCTCTTCAGCGACCATCAATTCCACAACAACGGCCTCGCCCCGAGCGATGCCGACCCTGGCCGCTTCCGCATCACGAAGCTCGAATCCGACCGCAACAAATTCGCGACGCCGAGCCTGCGGAACATCGCCCGCACCGCGCCCTACATGCACGACGGCCGCTTTGCCACGCTGGAAGAAGTCGTCGCGCACTACAGCTGCGGCATCCATCGCAGCCCCACGCTCGATCCGAATCTCGCCAAGCACCCTGAAGGCGGACTGCAACTCAGCCCCGCCGACCAGCAGGCGCTCGTCGCATTCCTCAAGACGCTGACGAGCGAGTAAGCATGCGTCATCGGAGACCTGAGCAAACACCACGCGCGAGCCGCCGGCAGATGGTCGCAAACGGGACGCTGTGCGCTGTTCATTCGGTAGTCGTCTTCATCTGAGCTTCAGGTTTGCATCCTTTCATCCCTCGTTTGCCGGACCGCCAGCAGGCACGCCTTCCATTTTTCTTCAAACCCAAGCCACACATGAACCCCATCCCCGCCCTCGCCCTCACGCTGCTCTCGCTCATCCCGCTCCACGCCGCCGACCGGCCGAACGTCCTCTTCATCGCCGTGGACGACATGCGTCCGGAACTCGGCTGCTATGGCAATAAGATCATCAAGTCGCCGAGCATCGATCGCATCGCTGCGCGCGGCATTGTTTTCAACAAGGCCTATGTCTCGCAGGCGGTGTGCAGCCCCTCGCGCACGGCGATCATGACGGGTCTGCGGCCGGATGTGACGAAGGTGTGGGACTTGGAGACCCACTTCCGTGTGGCGCAGCCGGACTGCATCACGCTGCCACAGCATTTCAAAGCGAATGGTTATCACTGCGCCGCGTTGAGCAAGGTGTATCACGCGGGTCTGGAAGACGGCCGTTCGTGGAATGAGCCGCACTGGTATCCGAAGGGGCGCGCGGTGGACACGGACCCGGTAGATTGGACGAAGCAGATCGTCACGCGGCACGACGTGAACACCGAGGAATTCAGCGTGCCGGAGGAGGGCCCGGAGCGGAAGAGCGGCAAGAGCGCAAAAAAAGGCCCGTCGTTTGAAGTGAGTCCGAAGCCGGACGATCAGCTCCCCGATGGTGCGACGGCCGCCGAGGCGGTGAAGCGTCTCGCCGCGCTGAAGTCGAAGAACGAGCCATTTTTCCTCGCCGTCGGCTTCCTCAAGCCGCATCTGCCCTTCGTCGCGCCGAAGAAATATTGGGACCTCTACGACCCGAATAGGATCCCGTTGCCCGCGATCGATCATCTGCCGAAAGGCGCGCCGGAGTTTACCGGACACAACAACAGCGAGCTGCACGCCTACCCAGGAGTGCCGAAGGAAAATCCAATCCCTGCGGACTTCGCGAAGAAGCTGCGTCACGGCTACTACGCCTGCATCAGCTACACCGACGCGCAGATCGGCAAGGTGCTCGATGCGCTGGAGAAGGAAGGTCTCGCCGACAACACCATCATCGTGCTCTGGGGCGATCACGGCTGGCAGCTCGGCGATCACGGGCTGTGGCACAAGCACACGAACTTCGAGCTCGCCGCGCGCGCGCCGCTGCTCATCAGCGTGCCGAAGTCGAAGACTGCCGGGCAGAAGTGCGAAGCGCCCGT
>JBEBGK010000117.1:0-7983 GCA_040081515.1 Chthoniobacteraceae bacterium | reverse complement strand
GATCGGTGACACTTCCTTCCATGTTCCCGTCGATCTTGAAACGCCGGTGGATTTTTATGCTCTGCGCGTCGCTGCTTTCTTCGCAGCCATCGGGAGCGGTTGACCAGCTTTCGATCCGCGGCTCGGTGGTCGCGGCAGAGCCAGTGAATGCCGCGGCGTGGCAGGCGAAGAAGGAGATCGACGTCGAGTTTCGCGTAGTCACCGAAGGTGGAAATGCGGCTGCGATCGCAGCTGTGGGAGGCGACGTCGCAGATGTGGCACTGACGAGCCGCAAAGTATCGCCGCGGGAGAACGCCACATGGGCCGCGCGGCCTTTCGTCCAGTCCCAGATGGGCATGCAGGCCTTGCTCGTCGTGGTGCCGGATCAGGTGTGGAATGCCGGCGTCCGCGCGCTGACGCAGGAACAACTTCGCGGCGTCTACGAGGGAACGGTGAAGAACTGGAAGGAAGTGGGCGGTGACGATCGGAAACTGGTTTTTTACAATCGCGACGTCAGCGGGAGCGTGTGGGAACTCTTCATGATCTTCCTGTACGAGGACACGCGGCAGGCGCCGATGAGCAAGGGGGAGATCATCATGGATGCCGCCGACGTCGCCGCCAGCGTTGAGTTCAATGCCGGGTCGGTTTCGGTGCTCGAGTTCAGTGCGTTCAAGGGCGGGCGCCTGCATGCGCTAGGCATCAGGTTGCCGGACGGATCGGTGGTCGAGCCGACGGCGGAGAACGTGGCGACAGGGCGATATCCGATCTGCCGGCCGCTCATGATTGTCACTTCGCGGAAGCCGGCGGGAGTGCTGCGGCGTTTTGTCGAGTTCATGCTCGGGCCCGTGGGGCAGTCGTTCGTGAAGAAGACCGGGCACATCCCGAATGCGGAACTGGTGACCGACAAGCTGCCGGCGGTGCCCCGCTAACGCGTGAGAAGCCAGCAGGCGCCGACCGCGCTGGCGATTGCGACGAGATCGGCGGTGAGTCCGGCGATAACGGCATGTCGCGTCCGGCGGATTCCCACGCTGCCAAAATAGACGGCCAGGACGTAGAACGTGGTCTCCGTGCTGCCGTAGATCGTCGCCGCCATCCGGCTGATCATCGAATCCGCACCATGGGTCTTCACGAGGTCCACGAAGATGCCCTGTGAAGCGCTGCCGCTCAGCGGGCGCATGAGCGCAAGAGGGAGCAGGTCGGCCGGGAAGCCCACTGCATCGAGCGCCGGACGGAGCCCGTCCGTCACCATCTGCACGACGCCGGCCTCGCGCAGGAGCCGGATTGCGACGAGCATCGCGACGAGAAAAGGAATGATCCGTTGGGCTGTGGCGAACGCCTCCTTCGCCCCCTCGCAGAACTGCTCGTACACATTCACCCCGCGCAACCACGCCAAGAGTGGGAAGAAGCCGAGTATGCAGGGGACCGCCATGATGGAGATCGCCCGCATGATCCGCATTCCGCTCCCGAGGCCCGGCCAGAAATCACCGTAACTCCAGCGCCAGCCCAGCGTCCGGGGGAGGGCATTTGCGGCATCCGGCCAGACGAGCGCGAAGAAGATCACGATCATTGCGAGAACATAGCCGGCGAGGGCTACCCTGCCGAGCACAGTCATCGGCGAGGGGCGGATCTTCTCCACCTCGATTTCGGTTTCCTTGAGATCGACTGCCGGTTCCTGCACAGCCGTAGCGTCACTGGTGACATCGAAGATCCGCAGCCGCGAAAGCACTCTCGCGGCGAAGATCCCGCAGGTCATCGCCACCGCCGTCGCCAGCAACGCGGGCACGACGATGATCGAGGCATTCCTCGCTCCCTGGATCGCGAGGATGCTGATCGCCGTGGTGGGGATGAGTTGGAGGCTCGCGGTGTTGACCGCAAGGAAGGTCACCATCGAGTTGCTCGCGACCGTCGGGTGTGGGTTCAGCTTTTGCAGCAGCGCCATGGCGCGCAGCCCGAGGGGAGTGGCGGCGTTGCCGAGCCCGAGCATGTTCGCCGCCATGTTCAGCACCATCGCGCCCATGGCAGGATGGTCCTCGGGGACTTCGGGAAACAGGCGGCGCATCACCGGGCGCAGGCCGCGGGCGAGGGATTGCACGAGGCCCGCGCGCTCGGCCAGGCGCATCATTCCCATCCAGATTGCCATGAGGCCGACGAGCGGGAGCGCGATGTCCATCACCGCGGATTTTGCCGTCGCAAACGCGCCCTCCGTCATCGCATCGAGCCGCCCGCCGAATCCGCCGACCAGCACCGCGACGAGCAGCATGAGGAGCCAGATGACATTCAGCATTGGAACGAGCATGAACGCGGACGGGAAGGGGAGGCAAGCGCCGTGGCGCACCGGATGTCGCGTCACCGGTCCACTGCGTCATCGCACTTCCCAAGCGGGCCTGCCGTGCTATCTTCCGCGCCCTTTTCCAAAGACCTCATGCCGATTCCCAGCATCATCGACCCGGCGCGCACGGCGCGCATCGAGTTCAGTAACGACGAGATTGCGCGTTACTCGCGCCATTTGATCATGCCGGAGGTGACGCTCGAGGGGCAGAAGCGGCTGAAGGCCGCGAGCGTGCTCTGCATCGGTGCGGGCGGACTCGGCTCGCCACTGCTGATGTATCTCGCCGCGGCGGGCATCGGCCGGATCGGTGTCGTCGATGGCGACGTGGTGGATTTCTCCAATCTCCAGCGCCAGATCATCCACGGAACGAAGGACGTCGGGCGCAAGAAGACGAACTCCGCGCGCGAGAGCATCCGGGACATCAATCCCAACACGCAGGTGGACCTCTACGACACGCTCTTCACCTCGGAGAATGCGCGCAAGCTCGCGGAACCGTACGACATCATCATCGACGGCACGGACAATTTCCAGACGCGTTACCTCACCAACGATCTCTGCGCCTTCACAAAAAAGGCGAACGTGTACGGGAGCATCTTCCGCTTTGACGGACAGGCGACGGTCTTCGCGCCGCACCTTGGCGGGCCGTGCTACCGGTGCATGTTCCCGGAGCCGCCTCCGCCCGGGATGGTGCCGACCTGCGCGGAGGGCGGCGTGCTCGGCGTGCTGCCGGGCATCATCGGCGTCATCCAGGCGATCGAGGCCGTTAAGCGCATCTGCGGCATCGGTGAAACGCTGATCGGGCGACTCGTGAATTTCGATGCGCTCGCGATGAAGTTCCGTGAGTTCAAGCTGCGCAAGGATCCAAAGTGCCCTGTCTGCGGCCCGAATCCGACGATCACCGAGTTGATCGACTACGATCAGTTCTGCGGCATTCCCCAGCAGCGCAAGCGCGAGGAGGAGGACGCGAAAGTCCCGCACGTCAGCGTCGAGGAACTGAAGGCGCGGCTCGATCGCGTGGAGAAATTCCGTTTCATCGACGTGCGCGAGCCTTTCGAGTGGGACATCTGCCGGCTGGAAAAGAGCGAGCTGATCCCGATGGGCCAGCTTCCCGCCCGGATGAGCGAATTCGACAGCGCGGAGGATGTGATCCTGATCTGCAAGAACGGCGCGCGGAGCGCCCATGCGGTGAAGATGTTTCACGAGGCCGGGTTTACACGCGTGTGGAATGTCGCGGGCGGGCTGCTCGACTGGTCGGATCGGATTGATTCCAAGCTTCCGAAATACTGACCCGGCATGAGAGCCGTTGCTGCATTCGTTTTCGCAGTGATGGTGCGTGCGACGGCCGCGGATGTGGCGGAGCAGTTGGAGCCGATCCGCGCACGCCATGGGCTCCCGGCGCTGGCGGCGGCATCGGTCGCGGCGGACGCGATTGTGGATGCGGGCGCCTGCGGACTCCGGAGGCTGGATGGAACGGAGAAGGTGACGCTCGATGACAAATGGCATTTGGGCTCATGCACAAAGTCGATGACTGCTTCGCTTGCGGCAGTGCTCGTCGAGCGCGGGGTCTTGAAATGGGGGACGACACTGGCGGATGTCTTTCCGGGCATGGAGATGGATGCCGCGTGGCGCGCGGTCACGCTGGAGCAACTGCTTTCGCATCGCGCGGGCGCGCCGCACGATCCGCCGCCGGATCTGTGGATTGTGGCGCAAATGCGGGCGGGCAGGCCGGTTGAACAGCGGGCGGAGTTTGTGCGCGGGCTGCTGCGGACGCCGCCGGATCCTCTGCCGGGGAAAAAGTTCGTCTATTCGAATCAAGGCTACTCGATCGCCGGGGCGATGATCGAGATGGCTGCCGGCCAGCCGTGGGAGGCATTGATGCAGGAGAACATTTTCCAGCCGCTGAAACTGGATGGCGCCGGATTCGGAGCGCCCGGCTCCGCGCAGGCTGTCGATCATCCATGGGGGCACCTTCGCGCGGCATCGAGGCTGGGACCGGTGACCCCGGGGCCATTGGCGGATAACCCGCCTGCAATCGGTCCGGGCGGGATCGTGCATATGACGATCCGGGAGTTTGCGCGCTACGCGGGCTGGCATGCGGGCGAAGGGCGCCGTCCGGGCGGACCGCTGGGTGCGGAGTCGTTCAAGAGGCTGCATTCCGCCAAAGGGGGCGGCGACTACGCGCTCGGCTGGAGTGTCACGGCTCGCAAATGGGCGGGTGGCCGGGTGCTGGTGCACAATGGCAGCAACACGTTGAATTTCGCAGTGATGTGGGTCGCGCCGGAGCGCGACTTCGCGGTTGTCGCCGCGACGAACGCGCCCGGCGAGCAGGCTGAAAAGGGATGCGACGAGGCGGTCGCGATGTTGATCCGCCGATGGGAGGATGGCCGCCGATGAGTGTTCCCATTGAACTGCTTCGCTGTCCGGTTTCGGGCCATCCGATGCGCCGGGCTCCTGCGGACACCGTCGGGCGTTTCCAGGAAGCGCAGAGGTGCGGACGGCTGAGGACCCGGGATGGGGAGTGCGCGGATGCGTTTGACGATGGTTTGCTGACGAGCGACGGTAAGTGGTTCTATCCGATCCGGAGCGGCATCCCCGTCCTGCTGGCCGGCGAGGCGATAGCGGTTGTGGACCCGGTCTGAGCGAGAGTCCACGGGCGAAACCGTTGGACGCTGCCGTTCGTATGTGAAATATCTGCCATCCGAATAACATGATTGTCGAAAAACTGATCGCCGCGGAATTGCGGCCCATTTATCGCAAGGTTCAGGACGGCCAGCGAATCAGTGATTCGGAGTGCCTTCAGCTTTACCGGTCCGGGGATCTGAATGCGCTGGGGATGATCGCGAATGTGATCCGCGAGCGAAAGAACGGAAACGTCGGGACGTACATTCACAACCTCTACGTCAATTACTCGAACCACTGCATCCTCCGCTGCCAGTTCTGCGCATTCGGTGCGCGAAAGCAGGAGCCTCATGCGTTCGAGTTGCAGATCGACGACATCGTGGAGCGGGTGCGCCGCGGGCTCGCGCTTGGGATCACCGAGATTCACATGGTGGGCGGCCTCCACCCGACGCTGAAACCGGAGTGGTATGTCGAGCTCATCAGCCGCCTGCGGGCTCTCGACCCGAGCCTCTTCATCAAGGCTTTCACCGCCGTGGAAATCCGCCACCTCGCGCACCGTATTTTCAAGACGAGTATCCGCGAGTTGCTCACGATCCTTCGCGATGCGGGCCTCTGCGCCATCACGGGAGGCGGGGCGGAGATTTTCGACCAGGCGATCCGCGATCAGATCTGCAAGGGGAAGGAGACGGCCGAGGAATGGGCGGAGGTCCACCGGACATGGCACGAGATGGGAACGCACAGCACGGCCACGATGCTTTTCGGGCACATCGAGATGTACGAGCACCGGGTGGATCATCTCCGGCGCCTGCGGGAATTGCAGGACGAGACCCGCGGCTTCTCGGGTTTCATCCCGTTCGCATTCGAGAGCGAGGGTGCGCGTCCGGAATTGCGACACATCCCGCATGCCACCGCATTCGAGGAGATGAAGAATCTCGCGGTGAGCCGCATCTATCTCCACAACTTCGATCACATCACCGCGTACTGGGTGAGCCTCGGCCTGCCGATGGCGTCCCTCGCGATGAACTACGGCGTGGACGATCTGCATGGGACGATCATGGACGAGAAGATCTTTCACATGGCCGGCGCCACGACGCCGACCATGCAGAGCGTGAGCGCCCTGGAGAAGGCGATCACGGAAGCAGGCCGCATCCCGATGCAGCGCGACACCTGGTATCGGCGGATCGAAAGCACGTGGCAGAAGCCCTCGCCCACGATGCGTTCCGAGCCGGCAAAGCCCGCCCACGCGGCGTGCGCGTGAATCGCGTCGATCCCTGGCTGCCGCTGCGCGGGCTCCGCATCGGATGCGTCAAGTACCTGAATTCCCGCCCGCTGATCTGCGCCTACGACGGCCCGGTACTTTTCGAACATCCGTCCGCCCTCGCCCGGATGCTCGCCGCCGGGGAACTCGATGCCGCGCTGGTGCCGGTCTTCGAAGTGGTGCGTGCGCCGCACTACACCATCGTCGATGACGTCGCAGTGGGCTGCGACGGAGCGGTGTTCAGTGTGGTCCTCGCCTACCGTGGCGCGCTGCGTGACGTGCGCTCGATCGCGAGTGACCCCGCATCGCTCAGTTCGCTGAACCTTGCGAAAATCCTCCTGGCCGAGTTTCACGGCATCCGGCCCGTCTGTGGCGCGGATGGCGACGCGCGGCTGATCATTGGAAACCAGGCGATCGAGTTCCGGTTGCGGAGCGATGAGCGCCGCGATGGGTGGAACTTCCTCGACCTGGGCGAGGAGTGGAAGCGATGCACGGGATTGCCCTTCGTGTTTGCCGTGTGGGCGCTGCGTCCGGGGACCGCCGGTGGCCGCGCCATTGCCGACGCCTTCCGGCTGCTCAAGAAGATGGGGACCGCGCGGATCCCGGAGATCATCGCGACGGACGCCTTCGCCGACGAGGAGACGCGCCGCCGTTACCTCACCGAGTTCCTGAGTTTCGACATCGGACCCGGCGGGAAGGCCGGAATGGAACGCTACCGTGAACTGCTGTCGGCGCATGGCTTGATCGGGAGTTCCGCCGCCGCGATGGACTTTGTCTGAGGCGATTCGGCTTTTGTTTCGCTGCGGGAGTTTCCATTGTCCCGCGCATGGCTGATGTCGTTTGTTTCGGCGAAGTGATGCTTCGTCTCACGAGCCCCGGTTTCTCCGGCCTGGCGGATGCCCGGGTTCTGGAGGTCACCTTCGGCGGCGCCGAGGCGAACGCGGCGGTGCACCTCGCCCAGTTCGGGATGGGGACGGAGTTCGTCTCGTGTCTTCCGGAGAACGGCCTTGGCGACCGGTGCATCGAGGAGATGCGCGGGCGTGGAGTGGGAACGAGATGGGTCCTTCGCGGCGGGTCGCGCATGGGCGTGTACTTCCTCGAGCCTGGTGCGGGCCAGCGTCCGGGTCGCGTCACCTACGATCGTCAGCACAGCGCGGTCAGTGAACTGCAACCGGGCTCGATCGACTGGGAGACCGTCTTCGCGGGTGCCCGCTGGTTCCATTGGAGCGGAATCACGCCGGGCTTGTCCGAGGGTTGTGCCGTGCTGTGCCGCGAAGCTTGCGAGACAGCGAAGCGCCTGGGCCTGACCGTGAGCTTCGATGTGAATTTCCGCTCGAAACTATGGAGCCGGGCGGCGGCCTCGGCATGCCTGCAACCGCTGATGCAGTTCGTCGATGTATGCGTCGCGGGGGAGAGCGACACCATCGACATCCTGGGCATCCCGAAGGTGGAAGGCTCCCGGGAGCAGAGGTTCCCGGAACTGGCGCGCGCGATGGCGGAGAAGTACAGCTTCAGAGCGGTGGCGCTGACGGGTCGCTCGGGTGACAGCGCGAGCCATACTGCGTTTCAGGCGATGCTTCATGTCACGGGTGGAGCGCATTTCTCACGCATCCACGAAATCACCATCGTGGATCGCGTGGGGGCGGGGGACAGCTTCACGGGGGCGCTCATCTTCGCGATGCTTCGCGGGGATGAACCGGCCCGCGCCATTGAGTTCGCCGCCGCGGCGGGCGCATGGAAGCACCCGAGTCCCGGTGACTGGAGCCGATGCACCGTCGCGGAGATCGAGGCTCTGGCC